>NZ_SCOH01000018.1 GCF_005503445.1 Chitinivorax sp. B
GACATCATCAGTGTCATCGACGGCATCGCGTTCCAGACCAACATATTGGCCCTGAACGCTGCAGTGGAAGCAGCCCGAGCTGGCGAGCAAGGGCGAGGCTTTGCCGTCGTGGCAGGGGAAGTACGTAATCTGGCGCAACGTAGTGCGGCGGCGGCCAAAGAGATCAAAGATCTGATTCAGGACTCTGTCAGCCGGGTCAACGATGGCACCAAACTGGTGGAAGACGCTGGCAAGACCATGAACGAAATCGTCAGTTCGGTGCAGCGAGTCAACGACATCATCAGTGAAATCTCGGCGGCCAGCCATGAACAGAGTGACGGCATCGAGCAGGTGAACAAAGCCGTGACACAAATGGACGAAGGTACACAGCAAAATGCAGCCCTGGTCGAACAGGCGGCAGCGAATGCTGAAAGTCTGGAAGAGCAGGCCCAGCAACTGGTGGGTGCCGTGATGATGTTCAAAGTGGACGGATCTGCCAGTGCGCCATCCCGCTCAACAGCCTTGGTCGCAACGCGTAATGTGATCCGAACCGTATCCCGACCTGCTCCGGTCGCCAAGGCGAAATCCAAAGCAAAACCTTTACCTGTTTCATCAGATAGTGAAGACGGGAACTGGGAAGAGTTTTGAACAGCCAGTAGCGACTGGATCCCGCAGATATGACTGACGAACGTGAGTTTATCTATACCCAACAGGATTTTGAGCGTGCCCGGGCCATGATATATGCCCGGGCAGGCATCAAGCTGGCGGCGTCCAAATTCAATATGGTGTACAGCCGTTTATCCCGGCGCTTGCGGGCACTGCAACTGAGTCATTTCAAGGCTTATCTGGATTATTTGGATGGGCGGGAAAACGAAGAGTGGCAGTCTTTTATCAATGCATTGACGACCAATCTCACCTCCTTCTTCCGGGAGGCTCATCACTTCACCATGTTGGACGCATATTTCGAGGCATGGCAGGTCCGGCAAAGTAAGTACCGAATCTGGAGTGCAGCGTGTTCAACGGGTGAGGAACCCTATTCGATAGCCATGTGTGCCGTCGAGTACTTCGGTTCGTGGTCTCCGCCGGTGGAAATTGTGGCCAGCGATCTGGATACACACTGTCTGGATACGGCGCGGCACGGGATCTATCCGATACAGCGTGTGGAAAAGCTGTCGAACACGCGACTGAAGCACTTTTTCATGAAGGGTAGAAACGAAAATGAGGGACAGGTGCGAGTCAGGCAGGACCTGCGTCGGTTGATCGAGTTTCGTCAGCTCAATCTGTTGGATGACGTTTACACCGTTGAAGGACAGTTTGATGTGATCTTTTGTCGCAATGTCATGATCTATTTCGACAAACCAACACAACGGGAGATTATCGGCAAACTCGTGGCCAGATTGAAGCCCGAGGGCATCTATTTCGCCGGACATTCGGAAAGCCTGCACCATGTTGCTGATCAACTGCAACTGATCGGCAATACTGCTTATATGCATGCTGGGGCGCCGGTAATCCTGAAACGAGGTCACAAATGACGCGACAACGTGGGTATGAAGAAGCCCTGGCCCCAACCCTGTATTTCGATAAGAGTTTTGATTGCGAAGCGGCCAAGATCATGCCGGGTGAGTACTATGTCACGGGGCGTGACATGGTGTTGGTGACGGTGTTGGGTTCGTGTGTCTCTGCCTGTATTAGGGACAGACAAAGTGGAATTGGCGGTATGAATCACTTTATGTTGCCGGAAGGGGGAGCTGGTGACATGGGTAATCCGCTGGCTGCGTCAGCCCGCTATGGTAGCTATGCCATGGAAGTGTTGATCAACCAACTGTTAAAGCTGGGTGCCAAGCGCAACGCGATGGAAGCCAAGGTATTTGGCGGGGGTAACGTACTGCGTGGTTTTACTGTGGCCAACGTGGGTGAGCGCAATGCCCGTTTTGTACAAAATTACCTTGGATTTGAAAACATTCCGATCTTGGCGAAGGATCTGTTGGATATCTATCCCCGCAAGATCTATTTCTTTCCCGCTTCTGGCAAGGTGCTGGTCAAGAAGTTGAAAAGCGTTCACAACGACACGATTGTTGCTCGTGAACGCGAATATGGTCAGCGGCTTCAATATTCCTCGGTGGAAGGTGATGTGGAATTATTCGGATAAGGGGGGCATGTGTCGAAACCAATCAGAGCGGTGGTAGTCGATGATTCGGCACTGATGCGGGTTGTATTGCGTGAGATATTGAACAGCGCTCCGGATATCGAAGTGGCCGGGGTTGCCAGCGATCCGTTCAATGCACGTCAGATCATTCGCGAATTGAGTCCGGATGTGATTACGTTGGATGTGGAGATGCCGCGCATGAATGGCCTGGATTTTCTTGAAAAATTGATGCGACTGAAGCCTACACCGGTAGTCATGATTTCCAGTCTGACTGAGGTGGGTTCCGATATTACGTTGCGTGCACTGGAATTGGGTGCTGTTGATTTTGTCACCAAACCAAAAGCCGATCTGCAGCGTAGCATGCTGGATTATGCAGAAACCCTGATTGAAAAAATCCGTGCAGCCTCTAGAGCGCGAGTCAGGCGGTTGGAAAGCCCTCCTGATGTCCAGACGGGTCGAATCGCTGTAAAAACCCCACCCCAATTTTTTTCCACGGAGAAGCTGATTGCGATCGGGGCTTCAACCGGTGGAACAGAAGCTATTCGTGAAGTACTTCGATCATTACCGGCGGATACACCGGGTATTTTGATTGCCCAGCACATGCCGGAGCAGTTTACGGCTGGTTTTGCGCGGCGTTTGAATGAGCAGTGCCGTATGGTGGTTAAAGAGGCCGAGCATGGTGAACGGGTATTACCTGGTTATGCCTATATTGCACCTGGACATTCGCACTTGAAACTGAAGCGTAGTGGCGCGAATTACTTATGTGAACTGGACTGCGGCGAAAAGGTCAATCACCATCGACCATCTGTGGATGTACTGTTCAATTCGGTAGCCCGGACAGCAGGGCCGAATGCGGTTGCCGCACTGTTGACTGGCATGGGTAAGGACGGTGCACTGGGTATGTTGAACTTGCGCCAGTCTGGTGCCCATACTATTGGGCAAGATGAAGCAACGTGTGTGGTTTATGGAATGCCACGTGAAGCAGCAATGCTAGGGGCGACAGAGTTGGTGCTGCCTTTGGAGCAAATCGCATCGCAGCTGATCACGTGGATTAACGTGGGACAACGTGCCGTGCGGATCTGAGTTCCGCGCCGGCAATATTTGATCGACGAGGTAATGATGAGTTTATTTGATGATATCGCAGGTAGCCTTTTGGGTGGGCAAGGTGCACCGGATGGCCTGCTTGGTGCAATTACCGGTTTGGTGAATCAAGTGGGCGGACTGGAAGGTTTGGTTTCGCTTTTCAATCAACATGGACTGGGGGAAATTATCAATTCCTGGATTGGAGCGGGTGAGAATCTGCCGATTTCTCCCGAGCAGTTGCAACAGGTGTTTGGAAATAATCAGCTGGGTCAATTGGCCTCCCAGTTGGGATTGTCGCCGGACCAAGTAGGAAATGTGTTTTCCGCCATGCTGCCACAAGTGATCAGTAATCTTGCTCCTAACGGTCAGATCGAAGCCGGTGGTTTGATGGAAACTGGGCTGGATTTATTGAAGTCGCGTTTGCTGGGTTGATAGCCAACCACAATGTTTCACGTGAAACGGCGCTACGCAACCGTGATCAAAGTACAACTCCCTCGCTTTGTGCGAGTGTTATATCGTTTATCAGTCGCTACACTGATAGTCGGTATCAGTAGTTTATTGCTGATTAATTTGATTGATAGTGCGGAACTGCACCTGCTGATATACCCATTGGTCTGGTGGTTGCTTGTTGCTCAGATCGGTTTTTTTTCTGCCATCATTCTGGCGCGGTTCGTCAGATGTCCTCGATGTGGTGAACAAGCGCTATTGGTACCAGATGCTGACCCGAAAGAGCTGGAGCGTACTCATGAACCAGCCAGGCGAACCTGTGGCCATTGTGGTGAACCAATCTAAGATGGCAGTCTGCTTAGATTGAAACCTGACAAGCGGGGCCAACGGTCCCGTTTGTTTTTGCCATTAACACGGTATATTAGGGAAATCCGCGCTGGTGCATACCCCTTATAAAGGATGCAATCGGACAATTCCTTTTTAAATTCAATTACGACTGCGCGTTGACTCGCAGGTGGGTAACAGCAAACATGTCAATCAGATCATGTTCTGCTTTTGCCCGATAGGTTCATCAAACATGAAATTGCGTCTGATCTCACTTCCTTCACAGGCACGATGGCTATGGGCCATGCCAAACCTGATGTTGCTGATGTTTGTATCAGCCTTGTTGTGCTTCTTGTGGATCTTGCATGCCAATGAACAACAAGAGCGGCAGGATTCGCTGATTGAAGATGTGTTGTGGTTAGAGCAGGCGATTCGCCTGCAATTGCAAACCAACCAGTACAACCTGGAAACCTTCGCTCGTCAGATTGCCGCCAACGAGATCGACGATGCCAAATTTCGCGCCAATGTGCGCTTTACCATGACTACCAATGCCGAGATTACCGGTGTGGCTCAGCTTGATGTACAGGGCCGTATCGAACGGCAATCTCCGTTGGAAAGCCTCGACCCGACTGTCTTGGGTAGTGAGGGTGTGATCGAAAAGCGCCAGCGTACATTGCGCTTGGCGTTACCAGATTTCAGTCAGGTGCAGATTCCCAATGCCTCCAGCCGCGAATCACCTTACCTGATCGCGTTCCTGCCAATCATGGAGTCGGGGCGGGTTGTGGGGCTGTTGGCTGTTCGGTATTCATTGAAGAACCTGTTGCAGAATCTGGTCCCATGGTGGATCGCCAAGCGTTATCAGATCAGTATTCATGAGCCGGGGGGGCGACTCTTGGCCACCAAGGTGGATCTGGGGTTGGATAAGACAACTTATACCCACAGTGTCATTTTTGATTCATTTGGCTACCCGCTGGAGCTGCGAGCAGAAAGCTACAAACGTGGTAGCGGTATTCTGACCGAGGGTTTGCCTGCTGCCTTGGTTGGCCTGTCGGTACTGATGGTGTGGTCGTTGTGGAGTTTGCGTCGGCATATGCGGGAACGGCTGGAGGCCGAAGTTCGGTTGAAACGTGAAATGGCTTGGCGCCGTTCCATGGAGGACTCCTTGCGTTCCGGCATGATTGCCATTGATCGGAGCGGCCGTATCACTTATGCCAACCGTGCGTTTTGTGAGCTGGTGGGGTACAGCGAGAATGAACTGCTTGGCACCAATGCCCAAGGCCATTATTGGCCCGATGAATCCGTAGATGACAATGAAGAAGCTTTTCGCCGCGTATTGGAAGGCGGTGCTTCCGGCAAGGGGTATTCAACCCGCCTACGCCATCGTGATGGACGTCGTTTTGATGTCCGCGTCTATGCGTCACCACTGATCGATACCGATGGCCGCCATGTGGGCTGGGTGGGCTCGCTGTATGACATTACGGAACTGAAGCGTGAACGCGAGGCATTGCAAGCTTCACAACAACGATTCGTGGCGGTACTGAATGGTCTGGATGCCGCCGTCTCGGTTACCCAGATCAGCAGTCGTCAATTGTTGATGTGCAATCATCATTTTCGTGCCATTTTCAACGTCAGCGAAGACGATGCGCCGCTATGTGCGGTGCCGATTACTCCATATGGCATTGGCGATACCACGGATGCCGAAGTGTTCGATCCGCGTAATCAACGCTGGTACCATGTCCACCGCCGACGTAGCGTGTGGGTGGATGGCAGTGAAGTATGGATGGACATTGCATCCGACATTACCGAGGCCCGCCAGGCTGCTGATTTGGAACGACAGCAGGCCGAGCGATTGCAGCAAACTGCCCGACTGATCAGCATGGGTGAAATTGCCTCCAGTCTGGCGCATGAATTGAACCAGCCATTGTCTGCCATTGCCAGTTACAGTACGGGTGGTTTGAACGTGCTGGAGCATGATCAACCTTCGCTGCCGATGCTGCGTCAGGCATTGACCAAAATCAGCGAGCAGGCACGTCGAGCTGGACAGATCATTCGCGGCATTCGTGAATTCGTACAGCGTCGTGAACCACACCGTGGCCGTTGTGATTTCAGGGAAATGCTGGAAACGGTGCTGAATCTGCTCTCTGCAGAATTGCGTAAAGCATCGGTCAGACTAACGGTGGATCAACCCAATGAAACCGTAACGGTGATGGCTGACCGAGTCATGGTAGAACAGGTGCTGTTCAATTTGGTCAAAAATGCCATTGAAGCCATGAGCGAGATACCGGCACGTGGCCGTCGTATTACCATCAATTGTGATTTGATTGAGGACAAGCTGACAGTTCGCATTCAAGATAGTGGCAGCGGTATTTCTGAAGCAGAGCTGGCACGCCTGTTCATGCCGTTCTATACAACTAAGGCTGAGGGCATGGGCATGGGGCTGAACATTTGCCGTTCCATCATTGAAAGCCATCGTGGTCATTTGTGGGCAGAGCCGAACCCAAACGGCGCCTGTTTTTGTTTTACTTTACCGGCCATCAGGGAAAAGGAGTTGACCCATGCCGAATAACCGTCCCATCTGTGTTGTCGACGACGACGAAGCCACCCGCGACGCGCTGGTGTGGTTGTTCTCCACCCGTGATCACGAAGCCGTAGCATTCGAATCTGGCGAAGCCTTTCTGGCGGATTACCACCCGGATAAATTTGGCTGCATCGTGCTGGATGTTCGCATGCCCGGTATCTCGGGCCTGGAGGTGTTCGAACAGCTGAAAACCCATTCCTATCAGCCACCCGTGATTTTTCTGACCGGCCATGGCGATGTACCCATGGCGGTAGGGGCATTGAAAGGTGGTGCGGCAGATTTCATTCAAAAACCGTTCAATGATAACCAGTTGGTTGATATGACTGAACGTTGCCTTGCCGAAGATGAACAGGCGAGAACTCGCTGGGCTGCCAAACAGAGTATCGAGACCCGGTTGGGGCATTTGACGCCTCGCGAGCGTGAAGTAATGAAGCTGATCATCGCCGGCAAGCTGAATAAAGTGATCGCAGATGAGTTGGATATCAGCATGAAGACCGTTGAAGTTCACCGTGCCCGTATTCTCGAAAAAATGGGTGTCAAGACAGCGGTGGAATTGGCGTCGTTGTTGGGTGGGACCGAAACCTGATCATTGTGCGCAATCAGTAACCGGATGAAGGTAATATGGCACCGCCCGATAAACCACTTGCTGGTGTAAAAGTACTGGAATTGGGTACCTTGATTGCAGGCCCGTTTGCGGCCCGAATCTGTGCGGAGTTTGGTGCCGAGGTCATCAAGATTGAGTCACCTGATGGCGGCGACCCCTTACGGAAATGGCGCAAGCTTTACGAAGGGACTTCGTTGTGGTGGTTTGTTCAGGCACGCAACAAGCAGTCACTGACCTTGAACCTGAAACGGCCAGAAGCGATCGAGATTGTCAAAAAGCTGGTGGCTGAAACGGATATCGTCATTGAGAATTTCCGTCCCGGTGTGATGGAAAAGCTTGGATTGGGTTGGGATGTGTTGTCTGCCATCAATCCCGGCTTGGTGATGGTTCGTTTGTCCGGTTTTGGTCAAACCGGCCCATACAAAGACCAACCTGGTTTTGGTGCTGTTGGTGAATCAATGGGTGGATTGCGTTATATCACAGGCTTTCCGGACCGCCCACCTGTTAGAACGGGCATTTCCATTGGTGATTCGATTGCAGCCTTGTGGGCGGTCATTGGCGCATTGATGGCGTTGCGTCATCGAGAAGTGAATGGTGGTAAAGGGCAGATAGTCGATGTGGCGTTGTATGAGGCCATATTCGCAATGATGGAAAGTCTGATTCCGGAATTCGATGTCATGGGTTTCGTCCGTGAGCGTACCGGAAACATCATGCCGGGTATCACCCCGTCGTCAATTCACACAACCCGCGATGGCAAGCATATCCAGATCGGCGCCAATGGCGATGCCATCTTCAAGCGCTTCATGCAGGCCATCGGCCGTCACGATCTGGCTGATGACCCAGATTTGGCCGACAACACCGGTCGCGATCAGCGACGAGATGAATTGTATCGACTGATTGACCATTGGGCCGCCAACCTGGATGAAGAACAAGTCCTGGCTGTGCTGAGCCAGGCAGAGGTGCCTGCCAGTCGGGTTTATTCGGTCGAAGACATATTTCAGGATCCGCAATATCTGGCGCGTGAGATGATTCAGCAAGCCAAGCTGCCAGATGGCAAGCCATTCCGTATCCCTGGTATTGTGCCCAAATTGTCCGATACACCAGGCAGCACCGAATGGTTGGGGCCAAAGTTGGGTGAGCATACCGAAAGTATTTTGATCAATCTCGGTATGGTGTCTGAGCAGATCAGAGTGTTAAGAACCTGCGGGGTTATTTAAGGAACATCTCAGTTTCTCAAAATTTGCGGGGTAGCTTACATATGATCACATGTGGTTCAATTGACTAATGACCATCAACATTTCTTAAGCTATTCTCAGTTGACGGGAAGCAGCAGCTCGGCCAATATCAACTCAAAATATTGAAAATTGAGTTGATCTATGTCACGAATACAAAAACCACCTACTTGGAAAGACCGAGCTACGCACGGTGGCGATCAATTTTTCGATACCTATGAGCAATTTGGTGCCGTAGACGAAAAAGGGCGTTATTTTCATTGGGATGATTTCCGTTATCGCGTTCCTAAAGGTGTAGCCCCTGAAGATGCATGGGCTGCAACCAAATTACATCGTATTGCCCAGCAGAAAAAGTTGCCGTTGGTTGCCGACAACCAGCAACCGTTTACATACCTGATCATTGATTCGATGCAGCCTATCCTTCACCTTCTGGATGGACTGCGGAATCCCATTTTGCAGAATGGGTTGGGCATAGGAGGTACGTCGACGCAAAACAACCAATTTCTGGTGCAATCCTTGGTAATGGAAGAGGCCATCGCTAGTGCGCAATTGGAGGGCGCGGCCACAACCCGGCAAATAGCCAAGGCCATGTTGGCAGAGGAACGCGCCCCTCGGGATGAAAGTGAGCGGATGATCGTGAATAACTTCCTGCTCATGAAATCCGCCAAAGCGCGTAAAGATGAACCGTTATCTATTGAGTTGATTCGGGAATTACACCGCGTCACGGTGCGGGAAACTGCCGATATTGACGTTGTACCGGGTGAAATCCGCCAAACAGATCATGTCTATGTGGGCGACGGGGCGGGCGGAGTTGCACATCAGCCCCCAACTGCCGCATCGTTGATTGAGCGGCTACAGAAGCTTTGCGATTTTGCCAATGATGATCATGATGGGAGTGAGGGACGGCCATTTATTCACCCCATCATCAAAGCTATCATCCTGCATTTCATGATGGGTTATGAGCATCCCTTTGTGGATGGCAATGGTCGAACGGCCCGCGCGTTGTTCTACTGGTATCTATTGAAAGTTGGTTACTGGCCGTTCGAATTCATTTCAATCAGTACATTGCTCAAAGAGGCACCGACCGCTTATGGCAAAGCCTATTTGTATTGCGAAACCGATGACTATGACCTGACCTATTTCATTGATTATCAACTCAGAATTACCCGTCGTGCGGTCGATGCTTTTCTGGCTTAC
This sequence comes from Chitinivorax sp. B, assembly GCF_005503445.1. NCBI lineage: Bacteria > Pseudomonadati > Pseudomonadota > Betaproteobacteria > Chitinivorax > Chitinivorax sp. B. The sequence goes on from NZ_SCOH01000018.1 coordinate 9,591, forward strand.
CGCGACAGAAAAGAACGGGAATACTATGACACGATGGCATGGCTGAACCAGCGGGGTTTGATCAACACGTTAAATTTTCGCCAAGGCCAGTTGTTGAGCAAGGTATTACGACATCCAGGTCGGGTATTCCATACGAGGGAAGTCAAGAATGAATTTGGCATCTCGGAGAACACTGCCCGAGCAGATTTGGAAAAACTGGTTGAATTGAATGTGCTGGCGGCAAGCAAGCAAGGCAAAACCATCCGTTATGTTGCACTAGCCATGCCTTCTCCTCGAAAAACAAGCAAGCGTTGAGTACCCTGATGTAGATTACAAGTTATACTATGCTCCACCCGCATCGCACCAATCCTGTCGCGGGTGCTTTCAACTCAAATATCCCATTTTTGATTCGCCAGCCTGGATTGGAGTCGCATACCCTGCGATAGGCCGTCGCACGGAGTAATGCATGACTTCTGAACTGACCTTTGCCAGCCTTGGGCTGGCGGAACCCCTTTTGCGCGCAGTGGCTGAAACGGGCTATAGCACGCCCACACCAATTCAGGCCCAAGCCATTCCACTTGTGATGGCGGGTGGTGATTTGTTGGCTGCTGCGCAGACGGGTACTGGCAAAACGGCAGGTTTCACTTTACCGATGTTGCACCGGCTGAATGCAACGGGCCAGCCATCCCGAGCGGGCCATCCTCGTGCGTTGGTTCTGACCCCGACACGGGAGTTGGCCGCGCAGGTGGAAGAGTCGGTCCGGACCTACGGAAAATTCATCAAACTTAAATCCATGACGGTGTTTGGCGGTGTTGGCATCAATCCGCAGATCAAGGCATTGCGTGGTGTAGTGGATATCCTGGTGGCTACCCCTGGTCGTCTGTTGGATCTGATCAGTATCAATGCCGTCAAACTTGATCAGATTGACATCTTGGTGCTGGACGAAGCTGACCGTATGCTGGATATGGGTTTCATCCGTGATATCCGCAAAATTTTGGCGCTGTTGCCAGCGAAACGGCAGAACCTGCTGTTCTCTGCAACTTTCTCCGATGAGATCAAAGCACTGGCTGATGGGTTGTTGAATAGCCCAGGGCTCGTGGAAGTTGCACGTCGTAATACAGCCAATGAGCTGGTTTCGCAATCGGTTCATCTGGTGGATCGAGACAAGAAGCGTGAGCTGTTGACGCATTTGATTCGTGAAGGTCAGTGGCAACAAGTGCTGGTATTTACCCGTACCAAGCATGGTGCCAATCGGCTGGCGGAAAAATTGACGCAGGATGGTATTGAGGCCGCCGCAATCCACGGTAACAAGAGCCAGGGTGCGCGTACCAAAGCGCTGGCTGGATTCAAGGATGGCTCAGTTGCCGTATTGGTTGCGACGGATATTGCAGCGCGCGGGCTGGACATCGATCAACTACCTCATGTCGTCAATTTCGAGCTGCCTAACGTGCCGGAAGACTATGTGCACCGAATCGGGCGTACCGGTCGTGCTGGTTGTGAAGGCGAGGCGGTGTCACTGGTATGTGTCGATGAGTTCAAATTGCTCAAAGATATTGAGAAATTGATCAAACAGCCAATTCGTCAGTTTACAGTTCCCGGTTTTGAGGCGGATCTGACAGTTAAGCCAGAGCCTATCATCATGGGTCGTCAGCAGCAACCACGTCAGGGTGGGAATGGCCGTCAGGCGCAAAAGCCGTCACAGCAAGCCAAGCCTCATAGTCCTAAGTCAGGAGGGGGCCAAGGTAAGGCCAATCCAGACCAAGGTAGAGCCAAGCGGCCAGTTGCTAAGGTTGCCCCATCATCCACTGCGCAACGTGTGCCAGCCGATCGGTCACCAAAGCCTGTTGTATCCAAGCCGAGTACCGCCAAGTCTGGCCCGGTATCAAAGCCAGGTCGGCCAGTGGCTGCATTGCTGAAATAAACGCGCTGATTGCTTTCAAAGAGTCGCACCTGAGATGACTTTGTTGCATAAATCCACAACAGGGAGAGTTCCCCCTTTCCCCAATGGATTTATGCCACAGCCACCGTACCCGGACGGCACAGCATGTTGAAGCAATCCAAGATGGCGGCGTGCAGGTGAGTTACTACAGGGAACGGTGGAATTGAAGCTGATTTATGATCTGACAAAATCAGGGATATATCGTGTCAAATATACCGGCAGCTTGCTGGACGTCGTTGCAGACGAGGAGCAACTGCCCCGGGCCTTGAATCAGCACCAAGCTATCGTTTCACGTTGTCCTGTTGTGGTATTTCATGTGCATTAAGTTAGGCTCAGCTCTGTTGACATAATTCGAGAAAGCGTTTTACCCCATGCGTGAGATAGCGTTGTTTGTGTAGCACGAAATGGAAATGTCGGTTCAGGTCAAACCAAGGCGTGGGCAGTTCCACCAGATTGCCACGACGAAAGGCCTCTTGTAGTGCAAGGCGCGATACACAGCCGATGCCCAAATGGCTTTCCACCGCACGCTTGATAGCCTCGGTATGTTCCAGTTCCAGCAGAATATTGACCCGGCTTAGTTTACCGGCAACGGCCCGATCAAAGACCGCACGAGTGCCGGAACCTGGTTCTCGCAAGATCCAGTTTTCAGCGGCTAAGTCCTCTGGTGTGATGTCCGTTCGCTTGGCTAGTGGATGCTCGGGTGCACAAAAGATGACCAGTTCATCTTTCCGCCAAGGCAACACATCCAGATCCGGATCATAGCAATCTCCCTCAATCAGACCGATATCCAGATCAAACTGGCGCATCCCTTCGACAATTTGGGATGTATTGGCCACCTTCAATCCAACCCGTGTACCTGGGTGGGCTCGCATAAAATCGCTGATGATCAGGGTTGCCAGGTGGTTACCGATCGTAAGTGTGGCTCCGACCTTGAAATTGCCCAGTGCTTCACCACTACGTACCAATCGTTCTAGCTCGTCGGCACGGGCCAGTAGCTCCACTGCATGGGGCAAAATGCGATGACCGATTTCATTCAGCTGCAGTCGCTTGCCCATGCGATCAAACAGCGGGCTACCCAGCTGGTTTTCCAGTTCATTCAAGCTCGATGATACCGCTGATTGTGATAGGGATAGCGTTTCGGCCGCCCGTGATACATTGTTGTCACGGGCAATGGCGACAAAGGCCTGAAGTTGTTTGAGCGTGAAATGCATGAATCGGACTATGTTGAGGTGGGTTGAGACAGCGGCATGCAGCAGTCTATCCGGGATGGCGTAGTGATTACCGTTCCAGAATGGCGCGGGCCAAGGCGCGGCCGCTCAGAAATGCGTCTTCAACTCGCTTGCCCCGGCACCAGTCGCCGCAGATGCCGAGTTGCAGGGCCGGGTCGAAAAGAAAATCCTGACCTAATGGGGACAATGTTTGTGCATATCGCCAGTAATGTGCTTTGCCCGGCATATGGGGCAGGCTGTGCCCGATGGCTTCTTCAAATGCCACCACCATTTGATTGATGACATCTTCTTCATTGTCATGCACATGACGTTGCGACCAATCCTGGGTGGCGTGCAATGTCCAGGTTTCTGCGGGTAGCCGGCCCGGTTTACTGTTGTTGCGGCCAATCCAGCTTAGTGGCAGGTTATGCACATGCGCACCGTCAAATTCCAGCGATAGTGTTCGCGTGGGAGCCAACAAGACTGCCCAGCATGGCGCCATCCGGACCGATGAAATAGGCGCCGCAACGGATGGAAACTTAGCAACCAGCTTCAAGGCCTGAGGAGCTGGTAGTGCAAGAATCACCATATTGGCCATCAATTGTGTGTGATCTTCGAAAGTCAGCCACCAACGCTGATCAGCGCGTTCCAGGCTAAGTAGACGCGCCCGGAAATTGACAGACATACCTTCTGCCAATGAGCGGCACATTGCATTCATGCCAGGTTGGCCGACAAAGCGTAATTGCTTGCTGGCCAACTGACGACGGCCGTGATGTAAATCAACGACACTTCCTCCCCACGCTGCGCAGTGGCCACCGAGCTCCCACTGTGCAACCTGTTTGGCAAAGGTGGGGTGGCGCACGGTGAAATACTGAGCCCCATAGTCAAAACTGGCTTCTTCACTGCGTTTGGTCGCCATGCGACCGCCAGTACCCCGGCTTTTTTCGAATACTTCGACGTGAATTCCTGCCTGGGCAAGTTGTGATGCGCATGTCAGTCCCGCTATACCAGCGCCGATGATGGCTACGTCGCATTTGACTACCGTCATCTTAACTCCCTAGCATCGGTAACAGCTTTTCCATCACTTTCGGATCATCAGGCTTGGTGGTACTGCCAAAACTATGGACGGTCTTGCCATCCGGGGCGATCAGATACTTGTGAAAGTTCCAGCGTGGGCTACTGCCAGAGGCCGACTTCAACTGCTTATAGAAAGGATTGGCATCATCACCAGTCACTGCAGTTTTCTCCACCATCGGGAAATTGACGAAATACGTCAGTTTGCAAAAATCCGCAATTTCGTCATTATTTTTGGGTTCTTGCCAGAAATCATTTGAGGGAAACCCGACGATCAGTAAGCCTTTATCCCTATATTGCTTGTAAAGTGATTCCAGCTTCTCGAACTGCGGTGTAAAACCACACTTGCTTGCAGTATTGACCACCAGAATTGGCTTACCCTGCCATTGGCATAGATCAAGTGGCTTTTTTTGCAATGTGCGAAACTGGTGATTGAGCAATGGCGGGCAGTCTGCCAAGCTCAGTGCAGACCAGGTCAGCATGATGGTGGTGAACAGGGTGTGGGTTAGCGTGGTCATCTTCGGCGATCGTGGTTGTGCGTCGTTTGAAACAGGCAAAGAAATGGCTTTTACATGCCCTTTAGTTACATTTAAGCATGAGATTGCATGAATGGCAGAAATTCGTATGACATAGCCAAGCTCCGCTAGGATTGTTTCATGGGCTGTAGTGCTGCATGTATTGGGGAAAAACCGCTTCAGTCTCGGAAAACACCAAGTTTAAGCGATCTGGGAACATGACGATCACGTGATCGATATGTCGAGGTGATGTATTTTGAAAACAGGCCTATATTCGCGGCCAAACAAGATCTCAAGACTTGGCTGATTGCTAGCACCGGTTCAAGTCCATTTCAGTACGTCGATTATATCCGGACGGCGAGGCAGGGCTTGGGCATTCATTGGGAATCAATATTCAATGCATACCTTTCACCACATGATCAGCCTGGTGACGGACTCTGGAACACAGGCAATTACTCCAGCTTTTGACCAGCGATTTGGAATCCAACACATCACCTTGCTGAGCATGCCCAGTTTGATGGATCGTGCCCACCGTCTTGCAGAAACCTGTCGTCAGGTTGGTAAAGCGAGTGATGTTGAGCAGATGGTCACTCGATGGAAACCGCAAGCCTTGCGGGAGCAATTGCAACATATCTTATCAGGGTGCAATGTAGCCCATTTGATCATCAATCTTTCAGGTGCAACACCCGTTGAGGCGATTGAGTTGGCGCAGTTGGCCCGATCGATGACCATACCGGCTTTTGTGATTGAGCCGGAGGTTGATAAAGCAGTATGGATAGAGCGGCCTGCATCGTCATCGACCCGCATGCCGGAATTGGATGTAGCTGACACGCTGAGCTTGTCGCAATATTTCATCGTACATGGCTACCAGTTGAACCATGCTATGGCCACGTTGAAACAACGGAATTACCGCGCGGAACGTATCGCCAAATTCATGGCCGATCTGGCGGTACATAGTCCACGTACTCTGCTTAGGCTGAATCGGGCAGGGGCGGAGCTGGACGAAAATCTCCGATCATTCATTCATTTTGACGCATCGGATTGGCATGCGCTGGGTTTTCTCGCTGAAAGTGGTTATTTGCGATGGCATCATCAAGATCGCGTGCAATTCGCGAGTGGTGAAGCACGCAACTTTTTGTGTGGCGGTTGGTTGGAGACATTCGTATTTGCCACGGTGGCTGAGTTGGCACACAAGTTGCCAATTCAGGATGCGGCAACAGGTGTTATTGTCACAACCCAAGACCGAGTGTCCAATGAATTCGATGTGGCATTGATCGCCAACAATCAACTTTATCTGATTGAATGCAAGGCTCGTGGTCCACGTCGTGCATCAGGCGTGGGAATGGACACACTCTTCAAGTTGGATAGCTTGGCGGGTCAGATGGGATTGAATAGTCGTGCCATGCTGGTCTCGCTGGCAAAACCAACCCATGCCGAGCAGATGCGGGCAGAGGCACAAGGGATCGAGATTCTCGCTGGCGGTCGTTTACTACGATTATCAGAAGAGCTTCAGCAATGGTTGTCGAGAAATTGACCAATCATGATGGTTTCACGTGGAACGATGAAACATCGTCAACAGCGAGAGTGTTTTCGGTTAAAGTCGCGGGGTTGAAACAGGATGTAGAACTAGCATGAACCGTACTCTTGCAATGACCGATACCTTGTACGCTTACCTGCTTCAGGTAGGTACTCGTGAAAGTGATGTACTGCGACGCTTACGCGAGGAAACCGCGCAACACCGATTAGCTAAAATGCAGATTGCTCCAGAACAAGGGCAGATCATGTCACTGTTGGCCCGCTTGATTGGTGCTAAACGTACTATTGAAATTGGGGTATTTACAGGTTATAGCACATTGGTCACGGCGCAAGCCTTGCCTGCGGGGGGGGAGATCATTGCATGTGATGTCAGTGACACATTCACAGATATTGCAAAGCGTTATTGGGCAGAGGCCGGTGTCGCAGATCGTATTCACCTTCACCTTCAACCCGCACAAGTTACACTGGATGCGCTGTTGGCAAATGGGGAACTGGGTCAATTCGATATGGCATTCATTGACGCGGACAAGCCCGGTTATGCCCGGTACTACGAAAGTTGTTTGCAATTGGTTCGACCTGGGGGGGTGGTACTGCTGGACAACATGTTTCTGGGCGGTCGTGTTACCCAAGACCCAACTTTGGATGAAACACCAAGCATTGGCGAGATCCGGAAATTGAATGCCTTCCTACAGCGGGATGAACGGATCGATTACACCCTGTTACCGATAGGTGATGGTCTCACGATTTGCCACAAGCGTTAAACTGTGTTGCTTTCCCGCGCCGGTATGCAACCAAAGTGGCATGGGTAGCGTCCAATCTTTTATTCTGTGATGATGAGAGCAGATCATGAAACGAATGCTAGCCTTTGCTGGGTTGATGATTGCGATTACCGGGTGTGCCGGTACAGTTGACGTGGTGAAGGACAACGAACAAACGTTGGTGCCAGCGAGCCGCTATGCATGGGGGGCGTTGCCACCCCGGCCTACTGTCACGCCAGACAATGCTGACATTGATAATGAAATCATTCGTGATCGATTGCAACGTGCCATTGATATTGAACTGGAGCGCCAAGGCTTTCAGAAAGCGGATGACAAGGATGTACGTTATCTGGTGAGCTATCATATCGGGGTGGCGACCAAACAGCGCGTTGTCAGTGAGCCCCGGTTTGGTGGCATGATGGTACGGTGTGGTACGCGGCACTGCTGGAGTGTATTCGACTGGGGTATGTGGGGACCTCCTTATGAAACAACCCGCACCTATGATTATCGTGAAGGCAGCCTGATTATTGATTTTCGCCAACGTGGCGACGACAAGCTTGTATGGCGTGGTATTTACAAGAACACCATTTGGGATGGTGTAAAACTGGATGACAAGCGTGTGCAGGACATCGTATTTGATGTGTTAAAGCATCTGCCAAAGTAATTGTTCCCGACGATGTTGGAGAAACGGCCCGATCCAATTCAATAACGGATGCAGTGCCAGTGTTGACTCTGACGGCGCCAGCATATCGTATGAGCGATACCGCTGGCGGTATGTGGGTTCTTGATGTCGGTGCCCCCTTTCCATTTGTTGATACAATCAGACTGAATCCATGAAAAGACTTGCATTGTTAATTACCTTGCTGGCAGTACCCATGACGACGGTTATGGCCAATGATGGCCTGATGCGTAATCAGTTGGCACATGAGCAGGCTCGAACGGAATGGACGAACGCCAAACGCAAGCTGGATGAAGCCGTTAATGCGGAGAAACAGGCACAATTTCGTCTAGCCGAGTCTCAACGTCTGGTAGACGCAGCGATCCAGCAGGCGGAAGCTGCTCGACAGGCTTTGGCCACTGCTCAAGCGCGACTAGACGAGGCACAAAGTAAGGTCGATGCAGCGTGGCAGGCAGGTAACGGTCGCTGATACGGTATGACCGGGAACTTTGAACCAGATTTGCCATTGCTGGTACGGATGTTGTTACGCACCACCGGAAAGATCATGGGGCTAGATGTTTTGTACCCAGATTCATGCTCGTATTCTGCCCAACATGGGCTATGAAACTCCATAAACAGCACCTAAGCTGAGGGTACTATCCCTCAACGTTGGGTAAACCTGTGCGCATGTTTCTTGTCATCAGACTGTTGGCTTTATTTGCAATAGTGCAATCTTTGACCGTTCAAGCAGATACGTTGCGCGCCTGTTTTGAGCGATGGGAGCCGTATGGTGCTGTCCGCAGCGATGGTTCGGCGGTTGGCATCGGTGTTGATATCTACCGAAAAGCACTGAAACTGGCGGGTCATCAGGTGGTGTATACCGAAATGTCCTATAACCGTTGTGGCGAAGCAGTTAAACGAGGATCCATGGATTTGAAACTGTTTGTGATCCCGAACGAGATTCCCGGCCTTCCACATTTGACGGTCAATACTGATTATTGGATGGTCGCGGCTGTCGTGCATCAAACTTTGCCCGTTGATCACTATGAATCTCTCAGCCAGTTCGCCGGGATGCGCATTGGTATCGTGCGTGGATATGTTTACCCAGAGCCTATCCATTCTTATAACCGTTGGGATGTGGTCGATACTTCCAATCCGATTCAGACTTTGATGGCGATCCAAAATCAGCGGCTTGATCTGGCTTTGTTCGATTTGCTGTATGTCGATCGGGAAATCCGAGAGCGCAAGCTCAAGTTGAAAACGTTAAGACCAATCGTGGTGAAGGTGCCACAAGTGGCTGTAATGGCATTGCGACACCAAGCATTAGCAAAACAGCTGGATGTGATCTTGACCAAAATGCGGGATGACGGGATCTTTGATCAGATATACCGTACCCATACAGGCAAATCCCTGTCAGAGTGGTTGTCGTTGGCAGAATGAATGTCAGGTATTGCTGGCCTCGCAACTTCATGTTGGGCCAGATATTTCGTACGGGTGTGGACAAATGAAAATGGCGGCATATTTGCCGCCATTTTGTACTGACAACTAGGCTTATCGGCCGAGTTGTTTGTTGACCGTTGCAACATAGTCTTGCATGGCTTGCTCTTGGCTATGGCCTTTCTGCAGTGCCCATGCGTCGTATTTGGCCCGATTGATGAAATCCATCATGCCAGGACGCTCACCGGTCACATCACCACTGGTGGCTTGTTTGAACAAAGCATACAACTGCAACTTCACTTCGTTGCTCGGTGCTTCCGATAAAGTCAGGATGTCTTTCTGGGCTTGCTCGAATAGTGATTTCAGGTCGGACATGACGTTTCTCTCTGTGTTGGCCAACTTCGTATCCGTTGTAGCCATGGCCGCTTCATTTTGGAAGGATTTGAGCACCCACCACACAAACGATGTACGAGGGAGCACTCAATGAATGTCTTGAGCCAGGAACGGATCGCAATAATGAAATATTGTGGTTATTCGGCCTGGTAAACGATGTTGCCGTTGACCAAGGTGAAGCGCACTTTACCACGCATCAGCATCCCGGCAAACGGGGAATGCTTACCTTGGCTGACCAAGCTTTTGGCCTCTACCTTCCATTCAGCTTCTGGATCAAAGATGCAGATATCCGCCACTTTGCCAACGGAGAGTTCGCCGGCAGGTACACCCAAAATACGGGCCGCCTGTACACTGATTTTGGCCAAGGCCTGATCAATCGGTAACTGCTGTTGTTCTGCCCATCTCAGTGTCAGCGGTAGCAATACTTCCAGACCGGTCGCGCCGGGTTCACTCTCTGCAAATGGTAATAACTTCGCATCTTCATCGACTGGTGTGTGGTCTGAGCAGATGGCATCAATTGTGCCATCCATCAACCCTGCCCGGATGGCATCGCGGTCATAAGTAGAACGTAGCGGTGGCACCATATGATAGTGCGGATCGAAGTAACCGATATCGTTGTCGCTGAGGTGTACATGATGGACACCTACATCGCAGGTGATCGGCAGGCCTTGTTGCTTGGCATCACGAATCATTTGCAGGCCGCTGGCAGAAGAAACGCGGCAAAAATGCACACGTGCGCCAGTTTCTTTGACCAGTAACAGCACTGTGGAAATCGCAACGGTTTCAGCCGCGACTGGAATCGGGGCCAAGCCAAGACGAGAAGCCACTTCGCCATCATGGGCAACACCTTGGGCGGACAAACCGTGATCTTGAGCACGTAGCCAGACACTGAAACCAAATGTGGCTGCATATTGCAAAGCCCGCATCAGTGACAGATTGCTTTCAAAAGGTTGATCCATCTGAGAGAAAGCAACGCATCCGGCATCCGTCAACTCGGCCATCTCGGTCAGACGTTGACCTTTCAATTGCTGGGTCAGCGCTCCAATTGGGTAGACGTTGGTCAGGTTCAACTGGCGGGCACGATGCTTCAGCATCTCAACCAAACCGGGTTCATCCAGTGGCGGATCAGTGTCTGGTGGGCAGGCCAGACTGGTGATGCCACCGGCCACGGCAGCATTCATTTCGGAAACCAGCGTGGCTTTGTATTCAAAGCCCGGTTCACGCAAGCGCGCTGAAAGGTCCACCAGACCTGGCGATACGATCAGACCACTGGCATCCAGGGTACGGGTTGCCTGGAAATGGCTGGGTGCTTCACCGATAGCAGCGATTTTGCCGTTGACGATATATACGTTGGTGACAGCATCGTAGCCGCTTGCTGGATCGATCAGGCGGCCATTCTTGATTTCAATATTCATGGGGCCCCCTTTTATTTGTTACCGGCGAGAATACTCATTACCGCCATGCGTACAGCGATACCGAAAGTGACTTGTGGCAGGATCACGGACTGCGCTCCATCGGCAACCGCCGAGTCGATTTCGACCCCGCGGTTCATCGGGCCTGGGTGCATTACGATTGCATCAGGTTTGGCGAGCGATAGTTTGTCCAGCGTCAGGCCATAGTACTTGAAGTATTCCTGTGCGGACGGGAGCAAGGCGCCATTCATTCGTTCGTTTTGAAGGCGTAGCATGATCACAACGTCGACATCCTTCAAGCCGGCACGCATATCGTGATAGACCTGTACCCCCATTTTTTCGATATCTTTGGGTAATAGCGTCTTGGGGCCGATCACGCGGACTTCCGGTACACCCAGAGTGGTCAACGCATGAATCTGCGAACGAGCAACACGGCTGTGCAGAATATCGCCGACGATCGCTACACGCAGGTTCTGGAATTCCTTTTTATAATGCCGGATCGTATACATATCCAACAAAGCCTGTGTGGGGTGCGCATGACGGCCATCGCCGGCATTCACCACGCTGACGCCAGGTTTGCAATGCTTGGCAATCAGAAACGGTGCACCACTCTCGGCATGACGGACGACAAACATGTCGGCGTGCATTGCTTCCAGATTGTGGATGGTGTCCAGCAGTGTTTCACCTTTGCTGGTGCTGGAGGCACCAATGTTCAGGTTGATCACATCCGCAGACAGGCGCTTGGCGGCGATTTCGAACGTTGTACGAGTACGTGTCGAGTTTTCGAAGAACAAATTGAATACCGACTTGCCAGTGAGTACTGGTAGCTTTTTTACATCCTGATCCGATACTGATATATAGCTTTCGGCCTTGTCGAGAATCTGCATCAAGATGGCGGCGGGCAAGCCTTCAATGGTAAGCAGGTGCTTCAGCTCACCGTGATTGTTGAGTTGGGGGTGGTGTAGTGCCATGAGTCATCCCATCTGCTTGGGCAAGGCTTGCGTCGCATGGTGAGCGATACTCGCCTCAGGGTGATCGAAAAACGCTTGCAGAATCTGAAGTGCTGCAACCTGATCAAGCGCGGGTTTGCGCTTACGGCTTGATAAGCCGATTTCAGCCAGCAAGGTATCAGCGACGGCAGAACTAAGTCGTTCATCCACGAGCCTGACAGGCAAAGCAAACCGGCCAAAAAGCCGGTTCGCAAATTTTCGGCAAAGCCGTGTCAGATCATGTTCGGTACCGTCCATGTGGGTGGGTAACCCCACCACCAGCAGCACCGGTTGCCATTCTTGAATCAGCTTGCCGACTTGCTGGAACCGGTCATCATTGCTTTCTGAATGAATGGTCATCAATGGTGTGGCCAATTTCACCATCAAATCACCAGTGGCAACGCCGATCCGTTTCTCGCCAAAGTCGAACGCCAGTACGCCGCCAGCATCAGGGAGCGTAGTTACCGCTTCACTCATCAAGCATGCCCGGCCTGATCTGACAGATTGCCGAAGGCAACACCCAAGCGCTGCATGGCTGCTTCGTAGCGGTCTTCTGGGGCCATTTCAAAGATGATGTCTTGTGAAGCTTCTACCGTCAGCCAGGCATTCTGTGCCAGCTCTTGTTCCAGCTGACCAGCATCCCATCCTGCATAGCCCAAGGTGATCATTAACCGATTGGGCCCACGACCTTCGCCGACGGCTTGCAGAATATCTTTGGAAGTCGTCAGACCAAAACTATCATTCATGGCCAATGTCGACTGCCAATTACCCAATGGATTGTGCAATACGAAACCTCGATCCATCTGCACTGGGCCGCCAAAGTAGACCGGCGTGTCTGCGATATCTTCACGGTTGAGCTCCAGCCCAATCTGCTCAAACAGCCCCTCCAGCGTGAGTTCGATAGGACGGTTGACGACAATACCTAATGCCCCGTTTTCATTGTGCTCACAGATATAGGTCAGAGAGCGTTGAAAATAAGGGTCTGCCATGTTGGGCATGGCGATCAGGAAGTGGTTGGTCAGATTCACGCTTTGCATACCCGAATTATTGCACAATACCGGGGTCAACCCCAATTTTGCTTTTGGATATATGGCCCAGAACACGTATCAGCATGTGCTTTGTTGGTTTCGTCGCGATTTGCGGCTGGGTGATCATGCCGCGCTTTATCATGCATTGAAGTATGGTCGAAAAGTGACCTGTGTATTTGTATTTGACAGGACAATTCTTGACGCACTGCCTAAGCAGGATCGTCGTGTCGAATTTATCTGGCACAGTGTCGCCGAACTGAAAGCAACATTACAGGCTGCTGGTGGCGATTTGATGGTGCTCCAGGGGGATCCTCGTTCCGTAATTCCGGAGCTGGCGGCAGACTGCCAAGCAGAGGCAGTCTATTGTAATCATGACTACGAGCCAGATGCGATTGCTCGCGATCAGCATGTTGCAGCCAGTCTGAGACACGCCGGACGGCAGCTATTCACTTTCAAGGACCAGGTCATTTTTGAGAAAGATGAGGTGCTGACCCAAAGCAGTAAACCATTTACTGCCTTTACACCTTATAAGAATGCTTGGCTGAAGAAACTCACAACGTTTCACGTGAAACCTTACCCTGTTGAGCATTACCTATCGGCTTTGGCTCCTGGACAGACATTGATGCCCACGTTGGCTGACCTGGGCTGTGAGCCGACTGATTTGTTGAGCTTGCGTATTCGACCTGGTAGGAGTGGAGCCCAGGTATTTGTGATGGATTTCTTACAGCGGATCGATCGTTATAAGGATGCCCGTGACTTTCCAGCCATCAAGGGTGTGTCTTATCTATCTGTTCATTTACGATTTGGCACGGTGTCCATCCGTCAATTGGTAAGGGCCGCTTGGCATGGTACGGAGCCGAATGCGGGGCCGGGTCATGAGGCTTGGTTAAATGAACTGATCTGGCGGGATTTCTATCATCAGATTCTTTGGCATCACCCATACGTGGTGAGCCATGCTTTCAAGCCGGAATATGACACGCTACCTTTTCCAAATGATGAGCATGCCTTTCAGGCATGGTGTGAAGGTCGGACTGGTTATCCGATTGTGGATGCGGCGATGCGTCAGTTGAATCATTCGGGCTATATGCACAACCGGTTGCGCATGATTGTTGCCTCTTTTCTGGTGAAGGATTTGCATGTTGATTGGCGGTGGGGTGAACGCTATTTTGCCGAGAAATTGATTGATTTTGATCTGTCGGCGAACAATGGGGGATGGCAATGGGCTGCATCGACTGGGTGTGATGCACAACCCTATTTCCGCATTTTCAACCCGGTGACGCAATCAGAGAAGTTTGATCCCAAGGGGGCATTTATTCGTCGATATGTACCGGAACTGGAGAGGTGTCCAGACCGCTATTTACACGCGCCCTGGATGATGCCACTCGAAGTGCGACAAGCGATGGGGTTTGTATTAGGGCAAACTTACCCAGCCCCAATTGTGGATCATGCTAAAGCACGAGAATTTGCGCTGATTCTGTTTGGAAGGCAGTGAGCAGGTACCCCGTTACCGTGTGCCCCTAGGCAATGTGCTATATAAGCATAAGTAGCAACGAGGCTGTCCACCCCCTGGTTTGGCAAACTCGTCGCACTGACTGAGGGGGGCGATACATGGAGGCAGCTGGTGGGCGCATTTGCGTTGGAAGGGCTTGGAACGCCATGATCCGAATTGTGACGCTCTTGCTGATCGGATGCTGTCTATCAGGCCAAGCCAATGCAGTGGAACCATGGCGTATCGCGTCGGATAATGCTTTTCCACCTTATGCCTATCTTGATTCGGCTAATAAACCTGCTGGGTTGGATACCGAAATTGTTGAAGCAGTGATGCGTCGCCTTGGAGAGCCTTATGATTTGAAAATGGTGCCTTGGGAGCGAGTCAAGTATCTGCTCGACAATAAACAGATTGATATGGCTTTCCAGTTTGTCAAAACTCCAGAACGCGAAGCGCGTTATCGATTGGTCGGCCCATTTCGCAGCGGTCTTACCGTATTGATCGTGCGGGAAGACAGTGACATCCAGGCAGCACGTTTAACGGATCTGCGTGGCTATCTATTTGGTACGGTGCATGGATATGCCTATACAAAGGAATTCGATAGCGCCCAGTTGCAACGTGATGATAAGGCACTGAACCCTTCGCAACTGATACGTAAATTATTATTGGGGCGTGTGGACATCATCATCGGGGACAAAACACAGATATTGCATGCAGCCCGTTTGATGGGGGAAGAAGAGAAATTGCGTGTGCTGGAGCCTCCCTTGGCGGAGTCAGCTCGCTTTGTCGGCTTCCCCAAGGATTCGGACAAGGCGGATCGTTTTGAAATGACACTGAACGAATTGATTCGTAGTGGTGAGATTCAGGTGATTCTGAATCGATGGAAGTAAGTTGGTGCTGTTAACAAGAACCCCGCTAAAGCAGCGGGGTTCTTGACATTTGAACAACACAAATTGTGAGATCAATCACCACTTTCCAGTTTGTTGGCAGTGGTGAAGGTCCAAGTCCGGGTAATACTGATGATGTCGGAATCCTTGCGGACATCCGGCGGGAATGGGGCAAACGGGGCTGACTGGAACACAATGCGTTTGGCTGCTTCATCCAATACCTTGTGACCAGAGCTTCGGTTGATCTCAACACTTGCAATACTGCCATCTGCCTTGATTTCAACCGTCATCTGTAAACGGCCGTGAATCCCTTTCTGCTTGGCTTCGGTCGGATAGAGGTTGGTACCAATGCGCTCGACCTTCAAGCGCCAGTCTTCCACATACCGGGCGAAACGGAACTCCTTGGTACGGGCACCAATGAACTGCTTACGTGGCCGTTGCTGGTAAGCATCCCAATCTTTGCTGATCTGACCTTCCAGGCGCGCCATGGCAAGATTACGTTCAGCGGCATCTTGTGCATCCTTGCCAGTCGTTTGCTGCTGTTCGGCACGGGTGCGTGGATCGGGTTCCGACACGCTCCGATTGGAACGGATCATCGTCATCAGTTTTTGCGCTTCGGTTTCCAGCTGTTGCTGGCGTTGAACCACTTGTTCTACCTGTTGCTCTTGCGCAACATCAGCATCTCTTTGCAGCGGAAGCGGCGTCTTGATGCGGCGATCCTGATCAGTATTGCCGCCGCCATCCAGATTGGCTTGTGCTAATGCCTGGGGGTTAAGCGGGCTGGATTGGGTCTTGCTGTTGACCAGGATCACATCCAGCGGCATGGTGCTGCTGAGCTTTTTCAGCTCAGGGTAGACGAATTTGACCGACAACAGCACTGCATGGGCAGCAATTGAAATGCCCAGTGCAATTTTCAGATAAAAGTCCGAGCGATCTGGCCCGGCGGGCAAGCTAAGGGTAGCCACGGGTTAAAGCCTAACGACATTGTCCTAATCGGTGGATTCTAGGCAAATTTGCGGCCCTTGTCACACCGGATTATCGGAACCTGCTTCCGCAGGGTGGTCATCGGCCTCGGGCGGGGCTGTGTCACTGGTTTCGCTGGTGTCATCGGCATCGATTCGTGCATGGTCGTCGTCGCTTTCTTCTGCCAATACTTCAACTGGGGCAGCAGCAACACCCTTGAATTTGCAATCCACCTCGCGACTCAGGTAATCCACCTCGCCGACGATCAGCTCGACTCGTGTGCCCGGCGCAAGCTCAGGCATGGCGGCGACTTTGGTAACAAATGGAATGCCGGTCAACCGTACCGACTGACCATCACGCAGTACAACGCCACCGATTTCGGTGATGTTTTCCTGTTTCAGCCAACGCAAGCACCAGTAACGTTCCATACCGTCCTGGAAGTCCAGATAGGCATTGTAGGTTGCATCGAAGTCACGCATGGCCTCGAACAGCACCGAGCTGCCTTTGGGGTAGGTGGGGGGGGCATCATGCAGCAATGCAATCAGTTGACGTTGATTGATCAGATCGACGGCACGACGCAGCGGTGAGCTGGACCATGCATACTGCGGTACGCCCAACCCCTGGTGTGGCGACGGGCTGGTAGTCATGCGTACTTTGCCATTTGCCTGGGCACGATAGATACCTGGGATGTTTTTCTTGCCGAGCAAGCCACCCCATTCGCAGTTGACGAAAATCATCAGCTCCGACACCAGTTTGTCAATAGGGGAACCACGTTTGCGAGTAGTGATGCGGATGCGATCGTTGTCGACCTGGAAGTTGTAGTCTACTTGCTGCGGACGGTTCGGGTCGTATTTGCCACGGCGCTTTTCCTGGGCGCAGGCAAATTGCCACAACAGACGCAGTTCGGCCTTGAATGGGTACTCGCCATCCGTATTGTTGGTCAATGTGTCGTCGTTGAATTGGGCTTCCAGAATATCGTTGCGCAAGTTGGCAGCGATTTTGACCTGCTCAATGCGGCTTTCTGTGTTGACCACGTCGAATTCTGGCGTGATGTCGATGTACATCGAAACCGCTGGGCAGGTTTTGCCCTCCTGAAGGGTAAACCGTTGCACGACCTCATCTGGCAGCATGGTGTATTTATTGCCAGGGAAGTAGACCGTGGACAGACGTTGCATCACCAATTGGTCCAATGGACTCTCAGGCAAAATACCCAACGTCGGTGCGGCGATATGTACACCGATACGCCAGTGTCCGTTGTTTAATGAGGTAACGGTGAATGCATCGTCAATTTCGGTGGTACTGGAGTCATCCAGACTGAATGCTTCAGCGGTAGCTAACGGCAGTTCATCTGTGATGGGTGTCGCGGGCGCTTCCGGAAAGCCTGTGCCTTTCGGGAAGTACTCCATCAGGAACATCTGCAGGTGGTAGTCGTGGGCATTCGGTAATGCACCACAACGCTCGAACAGGCGTAGCGGCGATAATTGAAGTTCTTTGCAGGCCTGATCGAGTGCTTTGAATTCGAGCGTGTTTTTGTCGGGCTTGAATAGCAGTTGCATGACCAGTGGCTTGAACGCATCTGGTAGCTCAAAACGGGCAAATTGTTCGACGTATTGGGCCGCGTGCTCGGCTTGCAGGCGTTTCTTCTCAAGGCCAGCCAGTGCAGCTTTCAGTGTTTCTTCCGGTGCTGCCTTGTAACGTCCTTTGCCCTTACGATAGAAATACATGGGTGCCGAGTGGAGGCGAATGGCAACAGCTGCTGCTTCCACACCACTGGGCTTGTGGCCGAAATAGTCTTCAGCCAGTTGCTCAAAGCCAAATTCCTCTTCGCCACAGCATTCCCAAAGAAACGAAATATCAATTTCCTCAGCGGCAGCTTCAGCGCGGGGCAGGAAATCAGCCAGACTGGGTTCGGTGAACTTCAGCAACACATTGGCTGCCTTGATTTTGGAGCGCTTACCGCTGATGGCTTCCACCTGATACGAGGCTTCGGCTGCTTGCATCACGTTACCGACCTTGAAGCCACCATCTTCTTCGTAAAATACGTTCATCGCGCCCAACTGTCTGATCAAATCGGCAGATTATAGCTGAGTTTGCCGACCGGCCTATGGGTACTGCCAGTCGGCTGACAAGTATGTCAGAGGGTATCCAAGGCTGCCTTCAGCATACGTTCGATCTGTTCCGCAATACGGGCTTCAGTTTCCGGTTCGAAACGCTGAATGGCGGGAGTATGAATATGTCCGACAGGTAGTCTGACCCCCATATCATCACGTAGCCGGACACTTCGATAGGAAATTTCGTTGGAGAGGTAGCCACCTCCAGAGCCTTCCACCGAAATTTCGCCACGTAGCTCAGCCAGCCTTTGGGGTGAAAAAGTCCGTTTCAGTGTTGTGACCTGATGATTGTCATTCACTGCGAATGGCTGGTTGACCTGCTGCATCGCTGCTACTGGCAGGCTGAATTCAACAAACTCCTTGCCAGTCAGCGTGCCGCCATCCAGCAAGGGCGCAACAGGACTTCTGGGTGTTCCACCACTTTTCACATTCAGATTGTCAGGAAAGTCTGCACTACGGCGCAGGCCCGGGAAGCGCTCCAGGTCAAAGCTCTGCCGTCCCATGCTGATCGTGGCGACCAGATCCACCCCTTTGTTCCGGTAGAGATCACGTAGCAGGTTTTCTACAAAGCCAGCGTCGAAATCGGCGAAACGTACTGGTGCCAGTACCGCTTCAATCCGTGCGTACTTGTTGCCAATGCGAATTATTTTGCCATCCAGTTTTAATGCTGTCAGGCCGGAGGGATTGCTTTGATCAACATTGCGATCCAGCAGAAACGGATCAAAACCAGTGATCAAGATGCGTTTCAGTCCATCCTGAAAGCGAATGTCGTCCAGCCCACGACTGGTACGCTCGATGATATCCTCCACGCGCTGGCGGCCGATCACATCAGGGGTGAATGCAACAGGCTGCGCGTTGCGAGCCGCCTGTGTCATCATGAGCCGAGCCCAGTATAGAGGGCGGTCATCCAGCCGACCTTGTAGCTTGACGTCGTCACGGGCGGTTTGCCATAAACTGGCGGCATAGTCGGTTGCCGCTTGTTCCATTTCTTGTTGCGAGTTGCTGTTTGCCAGGGCCGCGGTGAATTGGCTGATCAACGCATCGTGCCGGGCCAGGCCCGCGGGCATGGATTCACGGGCCTTGGGCAGGCGTAGTTCTTCCACTGTGGATTCGGCTGCAACGGGCAAGCTGGCAAAAGTGAGTAAAGCCAGGACCAACGATGGGGACAGACGATGACGCATGGTGGAGCGCTCCTCAGATTGGTGAGAGTGTTTGTTTTGCCCCGTATAATGGCGTGATTATGCAGGACGCTCAAGCAATGACAGATATCGATGTTTCACGCCGCTTCGGCGGCATTGCACGGCTATATGGCGAGGCAGCCTTGGCTCGTTTTCAGGCTGCCCATGTGGCAGTGATCGGCATTGGCGGGGTAGGTTCATGGGTAGCCGAGACATTGGCCCGGTCTGCCATTGGCACCTTGACGTTGATTGATCTCGATCATGTGGCTGAATCCAACATCAATCGCCAGCTGCACGCACTGGATACTACGCTGGGTCAAGCCAAGGTAACAGCCATGGCTGATCGCATTCGTGCGTTCAACCCTTTGGCAGTGGTATATGAAGTGGACGAATTTGTTGAGCTAGACAATCTGTCCCGATTGATCGGCCCACAATTCGATTTTGTCGTTGATGCCATCGACAATGTCAAAGTCAAAGCAGCATTGATCGCTTATTGTCGTCGCCACAAGATTAAATTGATTACCTGCGGTGGTGCCGGTGGGCAATTGGACCCTACCCAGATCCAGATTGCCGATCTGGCCCGGACCACGCAGGACCCTCTGCTGGCCAAAACACGCTCGTTGTTGCGACGTGAATATGGCTTCAGCAAAGATGTGAAAAAGAAATTCGACATGCCAGCGGTGTTCTCCACCGAACCGCTGCAATATCCTGTTGCGGCGGCCTGCGATGTGGATGAACCAACTGGTGGGCCCATTGGCTTGAACTGCGCTGGATTTGGCTCATCCGCCTGCGTGACAGGCGTATTTGGAATGGTCGCAGCAAGCTATGTATTGCGTAAGTTGGCGCAATAACAGTCAGGCATCCAGCTTTTTTTCCATTACATAGTCATCCATCACAAAGCCATTGCCGATATCGAATACCGCTTCTGTCCGTACACTGAAGCCGCGTTTTCGGTAAACGGCGATGGAATTGTTGTTGTGTTTGTTCACGGTCAGCATCAACAAGTGGCAGCCTTGATTACGCGCAGCGGTTTCTACTTCATCCAGCATGCAGCGTCCCAGTCCTTGGCCATGCAGCTCTGGCAACAGGTAAAGTTGCTCCAGCTTCATCTCCCCAGGTGTTGTGGTCAGCGCATAGCTCAGATACCCCACAGGTCGGCCCTCGATTTTCAGTACCTTCAGCCAGCGGTCGTCAGCATTTACATAGGCTTGTAGTTTGTCAGCGGTATAACGGCCAGCCAGCATGTATTCGATCTGTTCCATGCTGATGAGGGCGCTGTAATGGGCACGCCAGATGATGTCCCCCAACTGAGCGACAGTAGTGAAGTCAGTTGGGGTCAGTGGGTCGAGCGAGAGGGCAGTTGTAAGCAAGAGGTGCTCCAAATTAGGCTGTGTTGATGAGGATGGTCTACCTTAAACGGGGAGCGGGATGGTTTTCAGGTTGGGTATCACAACTCCTAGACTGGGATATGGGTACTTTTCCTGAATGATCAAGTCTCTGCAAGGTAATGCTTTGAATTGGCAAGATGATGGGACCACGCCTCGAATGGTTGGTTCATCGTCAGACTTCGGTTTACAAATCAATGCCAAATCATGGCCTGGCCCAGATTTCGCGCTACAATGCGCGCCCTGTTTATGACAATTAAGCGCTTGGTAGTCTGAATGCTCAAATTTCTTGGTCTGGAAGCAGCGCTGAGCCTGCTGTCTCGCAAATTATTGTATTTGTGGGTACGCACGCAGGTGCTGCCGCAGGATCTGACCTCGCTCAAACTTGATCCTGACAAGCCGGTTTGCTATGTGTTGCAGACCCGGCAGCTATCCAATTTGCTGGTGCTGGAAACGGAAACCATCCGTACTGGTTTGCCACGAGCCATGGGGCGTTTTCAAAGCTTGGATGTACGGGAGGATCGTTCCTTTTTCTTCCTGACACGTGGTGAAACGCCTGGTCTACGCCGCAAGAATCGTTTCGCCTATTCACCCCGCCTGAAACGGTTGGTGCAGGCTGCTATTGGAAATCCCAAATTCGATGTCCAGTTGGTCCCAGTGACAATTTTGTGGGGCCGGCAACCGCAAAAAGAAGATTCGTTGCTGAAGATTCTTTTTACCGACAGTTGGGCAACACCCAGCGCGTTGAAGCAGTTGTTCAGGGTATTGATCCATGGCCGTGGCACGTTGGTTCGGTTCGAAGAGCCCATCAGCCTTCGTGAGATGGCGGATGAAGGACAGGGTGAAGAACTGACCCTGCGCAAAATAGCCCGTGTGTTGCGGGTACATTTTCGCCGTCAGCGTGAAATGGCCATTGGCCCTGACTTGTCGCACCGTCGCACACAAGTGACTTCCTTGCTGGATAGTGAACCAGTACGAAAGGCAATAGAGGAAGAAGCGCGCGAGAAAAATGTCTTGCCACATAAGGTGGAGGAAAACGCCCGCCGCTATGTGTTGGAAATCGCCGCGGATTATTCCTACCCGACGGTACGCGCATACGAAAAGTTTCTGACTTGGTTGTGGACGCGTCTTTACGACGGGGTAAGGGTCTATCGGATGAACGAGCTGGTGGATTTGGCCGCCAGCGGGCCGGAAATCATTTATGTGCCCACGCACCGTAGCCATATCGATTACCTGCTGATGTCCTATGTCATCTTCAAACAGGGGATGATGGTCCCACATATCGCTGCAGGGGCCAATCTAAACCTGCCTGTGGTAGGCGGTATTCTGCGACGTGGCGGTGCATTCTTTTTACGCCGTACCTTTAAGGGTAACAACCTGTACGCGGCGGTATTCAATGAATACCTGCACATGATGATTCAAAAGGGCTACCCGATTGAATATTTCATTGAGGGTGGCCGCAGCCGTACGGGTCGTTTGTTGAGCCCCAAAGGCGGTATGCTGGCCATGACGTTGGCCAGCTATCTGCGAGATCACAATCGGCCGATCGTGTTCGTGCCCATCTACTTCGGTTACGAAAAGGTGATGGAAGGCGGCACTTATGTTGCCGAACTATCCGGCAAACCCAAAGAGAAGGAATCGATCTGGGGGTTGATCAAGACCATTCGTGACATTGAAAAGGTGTTTGGCGAGGTGCATGTGAATTTCGGTCAACCGATCCCGTTGGCTGATTTACTGGACGAACA
The DNA here is from genome assembly GCF_005503445.1 of Chitinivorax sp. B. Lineage (NCBI taxonomy): Bacteria > Pseudomonadati > Pseudomonadota > Betaproteobacteria > Chitinivorax > Chitinivorax sp. B. Next base: position 32,275 of record NZ_SCOH01000018.1, read on the forward strand.
GTATCCCGGTTGGCGCGATGAGTCACCGATTGAAGATACCAAAGTACCTTGGGTGACCAAATCGGTCGATGTGCTGGCCAACCGCATCGTGACGCATATCAATGGTGCTGCCGTGGTCAATCCGATCAACTTGTTGGCATTTGCTTTATTGTCGACTCCAAAGCAAGTGGCGGATGAAGACCTGTTGGTTGCCTATCTTGATACCTTGCGAAAAGTGCTGGCTGATGCGCCCTATACAGACCGCGTTGAGATGACGCCATTGGATGGTCGAGCACTGATCGAGTACGGTATGAAGATGAAGGTGTTGCAGCGGTTACAACACCCATTGGGTAACCTGATTCAGTTGGAGCCACAGCAGGCGCTGCAACTGACTTATTTCCGCAACAACATCCAGCATTTGTATACCTTGCCAGGCATGATCGCCTGCTTTCTGACCAGTGAAAACGCGTTGGAACGTAGCCGTATTGTCGAATTGATCAGCAATCTGTATCCATTCCTGCAGGCTGAACTGTTCCTGCATTGGCGTGTTGAAGAGCTGGACGGTGTGATCAATACGATGATTGATGCGATGATTGAGGGTGGATTGCTGGCTGTGCGCAGTGACCAAACCACCATCAAGGCGCCAAACCGCAACAGTGCGGAATACATGCAGCTAGAGATTCTGGCGCGGTCGGTACGGCAGGCAATGGAGCGTTATTACATTGCTGTGGCGCTACTGACACGGCAGGGCTCAGGCAAGATCACTGCTGCACATTTGGAAGAGCTATGCTCATTGTTCGCTCAGCGTCTGGCGATTCTGCATGAGCATCCTGCGCCGGAATTCTTCGACAAAGGTGTCTTCCGTAGCTTCATCCAGACCTTGAAGCGTATCGGCATCCTGTGCGAGAACGAGCAGCGTCAATTGGTATTTGATCGTCAATTGCAGGCAGCCGCCAACGAAGCGCAAATTGTCTTGCCACATGATGTACGGCAGACCGTACAGCAATTGACACGATTGGATGCAGAGGAAATTCGCAAAGCTGTGGCAGAGATTGCAGCCAAGTCGAAGAAGTAAGGTGATGTTCAACAGGCGTTGACGAAACCCAATTGCAAAGGGCTGCAATGCGCAGCCCTTTTGCTTTGTAATCAAATTTCAAGTGCCTACATGGTAAGACGCTTTGATGGCCTGCATGCGTTGCTGTGCCCACTGCAGATTCTGATGCGAAATCGTGATGTGGTGTCCGCAACCGCTGCACCTGAAATGATGGTCGGGGGCTAGTCCTTTCAACCGTTTGCGCGTCTCGTGCCCGCATTCGCCGCATGCCACTACCAGTGATGCGTTCATGTGCTTGTCGAAATCGAGATCGTAAGCCGTTTGCTTCATCGGAACATCCTTTCGAGGATCAGTCAGACAGGCACCGACTCAGTTTCAATTGCTATCCACAAGTTTAACCAACCAGGCACCTGATGGTGCAAGATTGGGAATTCAAATTATGCGGGTGGATTACGCGTGTTCAGAACCGGAGTCGGTTACTCCTCAGTCTATGTCCGAAAGGCTGAATGTTAAGAAAAAATTTCCTAAAGATGTCAAAGGCTTGATAGCAGTCAGGTGGAGCGCGGCCTGGGTATGCGTCACCTCAACCTTTTCATGGCCGGAGAGGTCTCGTCGCTGCAAACGAAATAACAAGGTTTGGGTTGCGATGCCATCACAACATTCTGAAACGATTACCAAGAGGCCGTTGTTTACCCGGTATGGAACCAACGTGGTTGGTACCCATCATTAAGGTGTGGTGTAGATGTGAAATTTGTAGAGGAAAAAGCATGCAAGAAATTGTGGATTTCATTCTTGAGCTGGAAAAACTTAAAGGTGTTACCAGAAAGAACAAGCCCATTGGTTTGTCGCGTTATGAGAACTCGGCAGAACATAGTTGGCAAATTGCCATGCTGGCTATTTCGTTGCAGCAGTATGCTGCCGAGCCGGTCAATATTGACCGGGTTGTTGCCATGTTATTGATCCATGATATTGGTGAGATTGATACCGGCGATACCATCGTTTTTGCAGAGGGGGGATGGGAAGAACGTAAGGCTGCCGAGTTTGTCGCGGTAACGCGTATTTTCGGCTTGTTGCCAGGGTCGTCGGGCGAGTATTTTCTGTCGCTCTGGCAGGAATTCGAACTAGGACAAACCGCTGAAGCACGTTTTGCCAATGCGATGGATCGGGCCATGCCAGCATTGTTGAATCTGAATAACAATGGCCAAAGTTGGCGTGAAAACAACATCAGTTACGAGCGTGTCGTCGACCGCCTTGCCGATCAGATTCAAAACGGCTGTCCCGCGTTATGGCAGTACCTGAAAGTACGGTTGGATACGGCCCATGCCAAGGGTTGGTTTGGGGCATAGTGGGTAAGAATGGAAAGATCTGTCAACGTAGCAATTGCAATGTCAATCTTGGTTGTTGATTGGCCTGAGCGACCATCGCTGTGCCCGACTGCTGCAGGATCCGTTGTCTGGCCAGTGAAGCCGTTTCGGATGCGTAATCGGCATCTCGGATGCGGGAACGCGACGCAGAAACACTTTCTACATGAAATGACAGATTCTGTGACGTGAAGGCCAGCCGGGATAATTGGGCGCCAATCTGTGCCCGTTGCTTGTTCAGATAGTCCATTGCCTCATCGACGTGGGCCAGCGCAAAACTGGGTAGTTTGATCAGGTCGATGTCGTCGACACCCAGTGCCTGTGCATTGATAGCACTGAACGAGGCCGTCAGTGTTTGTTGCGGGTTGGAGCCCAGTTGCAGTTGGTAATAACGGGAACCAGTGCCCCCGGCTACCGTCGGGTAAGTCAGCTTGAAGCCATCGGTCATCTTGTCCGCGTAGCTGGAGCCACGGTCACTCAGTACATCTTTTGCGGATCTAACCTGGCCAGCATCTGCATCAAAGCCACCTACACCACCTGTATCAATGTTGGTGAGATCCATACGGGTATTGATGAAATTGGCACCATTGGCTTGCCAGTCAGTTACAAAGGCTGCCGCAGTGGCATAAGTGCCTCCCGTGATGGTATTCAGCGCCGTATCAAGGTTGGCACCGGATGTAGACAGATGTTGCATCAGGCCTTTGATGCCCCCTGCAACGCCCAACCCTTTCAGACGATCATGCAGATAACGCGTGGCAGCGTAGGCGGAGGAGTAATCAATACTGGCGCTACCCCAGGCTCCGCCAATTTGGTTGACCACCGCATTGACGCCACTGATGGCGATGTCGCCGGCCAGGCGCTCATCGGCGCCATGGATGAGCTCTGCGGTACCTTCCAGAAACCAGGTGGGCATTGCGTTGAAATTGATTGCGCGGCCCATGACGGCGTGCACCATTTCGTGTGCGATGACCCGGTCATTGTAATAGGGGGCCGTGCCGCCATCTGGCAGGTTGGGTGGCACAAAGTCCGCCATGTCCACATTCAGCGATTGATTGAAAACCTTGCCACCAGCCCCGACGGTGCCGGACACGGAAGCCAGTACGTTACCGGCGCCATCGCTGGTATCGAAATTGATGGTCAAGGTGGCGCCATCGCCCACAATCCCATAGTGCTTTTTGATCAGAGATTCGGCTTCTTCGATCCAGCCCAGTTTCAACCCATCGGCTACTGCTCGACGAGTGGCATTGCCACCTATGCTATCGGTACTTTGCGAAAAGATCAGGTCGCCATTGAATTCGGTTTGTGCACCTATTTTGGTAATGCCATTCAACAACTGGACAGTTTCCTGCTGCAGGGCATCGCGGTCACCCGCCGACAGCGATGCATTGTTTGCTTGCACCGCCAATTCGCGTATACGTTGCAGCATGTCGATGACATTGGTCATGGCACTTTCCGCCACCTGCAAAACCCCCACACCATCATTGACGTTACGGATGGCTTGCGTGCTACCTCGTACTTGCGAAGTCATGCGTTCGGAAATCTGTAACCCTGCAGCATCATCACCCGCCTGGTTGATACGCAACCCGCTTGATAACCGTTGCAGCACGCGTTCTGTGCCGTTGGTAGTCTGAGTAAGCTTGCGCTGCGCAAACAGCGAGCCGAGGTTGGTCTGAATCTGCATTGCTGAGGTCGCTTATACAGTCAGTCGGTGAGTTGGGTATACCGGTTATCGGCTATCGCTTGGAAGACTTTAGTCAAAAGTGTCGGTTGCCATCTAATCCTGGATCTCACCTATAACATTGGCGCGACGTAGCAGTATCTCGAGAATGCAAAGCGCTGGTAACTTTGTCATTAAATATTAGATTTATCGGAGGAATTGTCATTCATTCCTGGATTTCATGGATGGGGAGCTTGTTGGTAGGAGAATACCGCTTGCAGCTTTATCCATTGCAGATAGTCATTGCTCTAGCCCCCAACTGCCCCCATCGTTGCATGTCTTACCGTCCATGCTTAACCAATTTTGCAGCCCATCCGCATAAGCTCAATTATTGGTCGGTAAAATGCCTTCTTTTTCCTTCATTTTCCCTGACCATGGCAATGAACTGGCTTGCGACCCGGATCAGTGGTGGGCTCATGCCACCATAAATTTTATGCAACCAATCCTATAAGAAGTCAAAGGTGCTGAATAGCCGCGTCCATTTTGTGCCATCGTGGATACATAGGCCGTGCGGTCCGGCGGTCAGCATAAACTTACCATCTGGGCTGACATCCAACCGGCCGCTATTGGTGCTATTGGGGGCATCGACTTCCACCTCTTGTAAGGGCACGACGGTTTTGTGCTCGGTGTTCAAGGCCCATAGCCCTTCCTGGGATCCCATGTACAGGCGGTTGTTGAACCATACGGTATCGACAGGTGCAAAGCCAAAAGCAATATCAGCATCTGCAACTTTCTCCCACAGGCTTTCCCGGCCGCGCCAGACGCAACCCTTACTATCGGTAATGTAGACGTGACCATCCCCCGCGCAGCAAACTGTATTGAGCTGCTGATTGGAAGGGAATGGGCATTGCTGCCAGCACCTACCGTCAAATCGCCATACGTCGCCTGCTCCACCCACTGCATATATGTCTTCTGCGCTGAAAGCCGCTAAATCGCTGAAACCAATATCCATAAAGGTATAGCGCTTGCCTTGCGCCACATCAGGTGGCATGGGTACCCCCGTGCCTTCGGTACCCAATTCCACCCATTGGTCGGTGCCAATGCGGCGGTAGATCTTACGGTAGTCGCCTAATGCGTATACTTGGTCAGCCGCCCTGACCACGCGCAGAACCACGCCGACCTGGCCGGGTGCGGTCCTCATGTCCAGCACCTGTTCGATAGGTTTTTCGACGCCTTTCCGCTTGGCATTGGCGGAATACACATTGCCGCGGGTATCCACGGCAACGTATTCGGCCGGGTTCACACTACAGGCAATAGTGGTAAAGCCAAAGTCACTAAGCTCGACCAAGGGGAGTGAATCGACGGTGAAGGGTTTGTCATAGATCACCGTCAGAAAACGCGTCCTGGGCAAAATATCCCGGTTATTCGCCTCTTCCACTAGTACCAGGCAAAAGCCGTGCTGTCTAAAGATTGCGCAATCGTAAATCGTGTAACCACGTAAATATCTGCGCCAGGATGCCTCATCAAAAATTGCTGCCAAACTTGATTTCCTCTCTTAAAACCTGTTCAAAGTCTCGTAAGCAAGAGAGACAAAGGAGGTCCAATGGATAAACTACAGGCCGGTATTGTGGAATCGCTATGCAGTCCTGTCGTAGTCGCAGATACTTTTCCAGCCAAGCGAAACTACATTCAACGACCCAGCACTGGAGCATCACCTTGAAAGCATGTCGTTCGCTGCACTTGGCGATCTGTGCCGTCACATACTCCTCCTGCATTTCACGGACGTGTTCCGCAAAGAGCTGCCCCATGTGAGCCCTGTCAAGTCAGCACCGACCACGTTCTGTGCGTCTACAATCAAGAGCGTGCTATGACGCTATGCCTCCGACTCCCGTGGGCAACACCAAGCTGGTTTGTTAAGCGAATGTTTCAACAGGTTACCGCCTTCATGTGGCTCACACCAGGTAGTGGAGTACAAATGCACCATACTCCACTTGGCCAAGGCTTCGGGCAGCTTGCGCCGTTGGTGTCGGTAGTCATCCAATCCTAGATCTCAGAAGCAACTTTGGCACGGCACAACAACATCTCAGAAATGCAATACAGGGGCGACTTTTTAATTTAATCATGGGTTTTCTGGATATATTTTCATTCTATTCTAGATTTATCACGGGACCGCTTGGTGACTCAGCGTTAGCGCCTGTTGCTCTTCCAATTGGTTTCTTCCATTTCACTGCGACGGGCGTTCAGTCTAGACGCGTGTCATTCTCGCCAAACCAAACCAAACCAAACCAAACCAAACCAAACCAAACCAAACCAAACCAAACCAAACCAAACCAAACCAAATTGATTTCGCAGCCCATCCGAACAAGACGCTGAACGCCTAGCAAAAGCCCGCTATTGGTCGACAATCCAATGACAACCGACAAAAAGATAACGGAATCAATGCAGAAAAATACCCCTGCGTCTGCTGTTGCTGCAGGGGCATGATGTGCTATTGAGATCACATCAAATTGTTGAGTCGGGTATCAAGGCTGAACGACCAGATAATCGACAACGGTGTGCAAAGGTGAACCCCAGTTGACGAAGACCCGGATGGAGACGGCACCATTGCGCGGTGCAACATTGTGAATGGTATAGACTGCTGAGCCGATAAAACGGTTTCCGCCGCCATCAGCTTCGCTGAAAGATACATAAACCCTGGAGTTGGCCGTAATTCTCCAATCATACAGGGTGAGAATCCACCAGCCGTTTTTATTGCCCCAATCGATCCGTTCAGTATAGAAACTGGCCAGTAATGGAGTTTTGGGTGAAGCCATTGGTTCATTAGGGCCGGGCTTGGCAATGGTGACACTACGGGTGTCTTGCTGTTGGACAACATCTACCTGGGCGAGATTACTATCAATAGCTTGTGCCATAACAGTACTGCCACCGAGACCAACAGCAAATGCCTGTAAGGTTAGTACGGTCAGCATGCGGCAGGTGCCGATGCGCCACTTGGAAACTTGCGTAGTCATGATGTTTCATCCTTTCCAAAACAGGTGTACACATATTCGGTGGAATCACTGAAGGTGCTTGACCTGCTCAAAAGCCTGATATTTATGAAACCAGTTGTTTCACCATGAAGACACCTCCTTTTGTTTGATAGGATTTCAAATCAACAATGGCAGTTGAATGTCTGAAAGCTGACATTGCTAGAATTTATTTCGAATGCAATCATTGATTTGATATGTCCATATCTGCCATGTTGACTTTTTACTTGGCAGATACAGAGGTCTATATCTATATTGAACGGTGCAAGCTCACATTACTTCCATCTGAACAGCCAAATCAATAACGCAGCGTGCATTAGATAAATTCTGGTGGCGCGTACTCAATTTATCCCTAACAGATGCTATGCGTGGTCGAAATCAATCACGCCATACCACTACCGTGTTTTCCCGCTTTGCTCACATACGATTTTAATGTTGTGTGATGAATATGCTGATTCAGATGCGCCTTGCAGGAGGTGGATCATGAATGAACGCGAACTGAAGAATATGATCATCAACATATTGGAATCTGCACAGTATGGGACTTTGCAAGAATTTCAGGCAATTGTAGCGAACGGTATTCAGCGGGGAGTCGGTTTTGATGGTTTGGTTTGGGGTGCAGGCAGACAATTGACATCTGGTGCAATTGATATTGAACTGGCCTATCTTGAAGGCCGCGACAAGTCACTGCTGAGTGATTACCAGCAGATTGCCGAAATCGATCCGACTTCACAGAAATTTATGGCCAATCCCCAGCTACCACAAAACATCACAGTAGCGTGTGCCTATCAAAAACCATCCTTGACGATTGCACGAGACTACTTGAATCATTACGATATCAGCCAAATATTGCTTTGTGGCTTGAATCAGAATAATCAACATACATTCAGATGGATGACATTTTATCGAGGGGATGATTTGCCTTTTAACGAAAATGATGTTGATCTGGTTGCTTTTCTGGTTCCTCTTATACATCGGATTGAACAACTTCGGCACTGCACGACAGAAATGCAGAAGATGGCGCATCAGGCTGATCCGGCAGAAAAATATGAACGATTCAGTACTCTGACCCAAAAAGAGAGCGAGGTTGCATTCTCGTATATTGGGGGGAACAACTATAAGGATATTGCACGGATGCTTGGCATGGCACCTAATACCGTGCGGCGTCATTTATGGAGTATTTATCAAAAGCTGGAAGTGCATAGTCGCAGCACATTGCGCATGCGTCTGCTGGGCTGAAGGGCGTAACAGCTGCCTGTCAGCGAGCAGTTGTGCCATGTTGAGTAGGTGTAGCTCTTTTCGTGATTGAACGTCACGTCACACGTTTTATATGAAGTAGTCAGCTTCCTGATCTGGCGACAAGGTGATGGGTATTTTCACAATAGCAAGGAACAACACATGGTCGATACGCTGACACAGTCAGGACGAACAACCAGTAACACCCGTGCCAACGAGCCAGCCCAAGCAATTTCGCCTTGTACCATGGGTTGGATCATGGCAGTCAACGATAAGGCGCTGGGCCATGCGCAAGTCCAAATCGACTGGTATCGGATGCAGAGCAAGCGTTGCAGAATCTGGGCGCGTGGACTGCGTGGCGGCATCATTGTCATGACGGGTGTCGCTGGGGTTATCCCAATGTTGGAGCAGGCCAAAGTGACATGGTGGGGGGCTGGGCCAATAGAATCGATCTGGTCATCCATTCTGGTCGGGGTCGCCGCTATTTTATTGGGGCTGGATAAGTATTTTGGCCATGCTACGGCCTGGATGCGTTTCATGCGGGCCAGCCAGCAATTGGGCGCGAGCAAATGCCAGTTTGAGCGGGATTGGGACATTCAGTATGCGCATTGGGGTTGTGAACTGCCATCGGGTGAGTCAATGGAAAACTGGTTGGTTCGTGTTCGTTCGTTTTATACCGAAGTGGATAAGATTGTTGGCCATGAAACCGAGCAATGGATTGCGGAATTTTCAAACGTGGTCAACCAGTTGAATCAACAATCACCAGATCGCCATTAGGGCCGCGCGAGTTGTTGCGATCATGAAAGGGGATTGAAGCAATGCAAGTGATGCTGAGACATGCGCAACAGGCTGATTTGGCTGAACTGCAAGCACTGATTGCCAGGTCAATCAGGATATTGGGAAAGGGCCATTACACCACCGCACAAATCGAGGCTGCGCTGACCGGTGCATTTGGTGTCGATACACAGTTGATTCGCGATAGCACCTATTTTGTTGCAGAGCGGGATGGCGAGCTGGTGGGATGTGGTGGGTGGAGTCATCGACACACCCTGTTTGGTAGCGATGCCTACCAGCAACGTAATGCTGCCGAATTGGACCCAACCCTGGATGCCGCCGGAATCCGTGCCTTCTTTGTCGACCCTGCCGCTGTGCGATGTGGTGTTGGCAGCGTGATCTTGTCTCATTGCGAAGCTGCGGCGCGCACTCATGGGTTTCAACGTGCCCAGCTCATGGCTACTTTACCGGGCGTATGTCTATATGAAGCCCGTGGCTATGTCCGGGAAGAAGTGGTGCTGCATGAAGTGGCACCCAATCTGACCATCCAGTTTGTCCGTATGAGTAAAGCGTTGGTTTAACGGTCGCTTCGGCATCCACATGCTGTAACGTCAGGTGGCTGCCGTGCCTGGGTTTGTCAGCAATCGTTCCGCCAATACCTGGTCAAGATAGCCACCCCGATAACGAATGTGCTGGGCCAACCGGCCCACCATGCGGAACCCTTGTTGTAAATAAAAGGCTTGGGCTGCTGTATTATCCGCCCGGATATACGCGATGATTTTCTGGTAGCCCAGCTTCTGGGCCTCTTCCAACAAAACATGAGTAAGGCGAGTGCCCACACCATGGCCACGGTAGGTATCATCAATAAATGTGCTGATTTCGCCGATATGTGAAGTGGCCGTATCGCCACCTTGTAATGGCTCAAGACTTTGCAAACCCACAATAGCCTGGGTGTCGATATGCTCCGCGACCAGAAAGCAACCCGACTTTGAAAAGGTACGAATGTATTCAGCTTGTTCTGCAACGGTGATGGGTTTTTCCATGGCTGTCAGCAGTTGTGTCGCAATGATGTCATTCAGAATACGTGCCGTCGCTGCTGCATCGTCAATACAGACTGGACGTATATGAAGGTGAATGGCAGGCTTGGTCATCGTTGGCTTGGTTATGTTGTGACGCAATGAGTGTTTAACGGTTGGTTGGCAACACATCTTTACTACATGACTGATCGATCGTATGTACTTGGAATTTTTTCAGGTTAGGGATCGACCCAACAGTTGAATGATGTCTTGGCTAACTGCATTGCGACAGGTACTGCAGCCGTTGCAAGCGCTGTTCGACGAGTGAACCATGCCAATATGTCCTGATTGTGTGCACAGTCCATCGACCATGTTGCCCATTCCCGTATCTAATTAATGATTGTCGAAACCACGGATCAGCGGCTGAACAAGCATTTTTGTCAATGCACCGGCATTGCAAAACAGCAACCCAGCTTTTTAGTGAAGTTGGCTCAAGGCAGTGGTTTTGATCGTCATGCCGGCAATCACACCCTGGGCAGTAATTGGCAAAAGGAAGCCAACTACCAGTTGGCTTCCTACTTTGTTGCTACGAAGGGATAGTTGAGGCCAATGCCACAATTGCTTTGGCGGCCTCGGCCTTCTGTGCCGGTGAGCGTATGTCGCCAGCCACTTGCAGGTCATACCATTTATTGCCGCTGACCCAATCTAACGACCACAATACCTTGGATGAGTTTCCTGTCATCAGGGCCAATGTGGCTGGGTACTGGCGAACCTGCTGGTTTTGATATTCCTTGAACGACAGTATGCCCCCACCGGCGCCCTTATAGTCCCATTCTGTCAACATCAACAAATGGCCTTGCGCGTCGCGAAACATCCGCGCAACCCGGTAAAACGGACCATTGACGTTGTTGATATTGCCGTCAATCACATAGCCAAGTAATTGATAGCGCGCAAACGGCGACCCGGTGAGGTCGGCCAGTTTAACCCGGATTTTCGCCTTGATCTGGTCATATCCGACAATCATGGACTTCATGAAATCGAGTTCGCCGACCCGCTCTTCGTTCCCTCTTGATTCCAGCCACGGTTGTTGTGCAAACGCACGGACACTCCCTTCATTCGGGCCAGCGCCTGGCCGTTTGCCCGACCGGACAAAGTCCTGTGCGGGTTCCGGCAACTCATTGATCGACATGACATTATTCGTGCCAGGCTTGATCGGCGGCAGGCTGTTGATGAATGGCTTGGGCGGGGTAGGTGCCTCGGCAGCGAATGCAGGTTCCGGCAACTCATTGATAGGCATGACATTATTCGTGCCAGGCTTGATTGGCGGCAGGCTGTTGAATGGTTTGGGCGGGGTAGGTGCCTCGGCAGCGAAAGCACTGCTACCCAGGGCCAAGCTGAGTACGATCAATTTAATATGTTTCATGATTTAGAATCCCATCTCTGACAAGTTGCAATTTTGAGCTTTCGTTAAACCGTAAAATAGTGTTTTTTGACGACGAGGGTCATGATAATAGTGAGTGCCGCGCACAAAATATCCATATCCTTTAAATTGATTATCTGAGTAAAGGCTAATGGTTGCCGGCAGGTCGGCATTCACTTTTTCGACAATTTTTGCAACACCAGCACGGGCGCTATATAGCAACCGACGATTGTGATTGAAAATCGCCCCTTTCTGGAAAGTCGGACTATTGTTGATGGCATCACTAAACACATATGCTCCCCATGGCGATTCCAGTGAACGGAATCGTTGCCAGGAAACGGGGCGCGAGTAGTCACGGTTAGCCGAAAAACGGTACTCGCCGGACGCCGAGTATTGTTCGGACGCAGCCCATAGCCAGTACCGTGTTTGCCCATAGTCCGCGGTAATCGATTCCAGGACAAAATAGTTTACCCGCTCACTGGGTGGAATATCGGCAATGCTGGCGGGTGCCCCAAGTGCAATGAAGAATTGGGCCGATGCCGCATAGGCCCATTTATCACTTAGCTCCTTCATGCTGCATGCTCGGCTGAATGCGCCAATGGCATGCGCCGCAGGCGACATCAGGTAAGCTGCTGTCAAGACAGCAACTATCGTATTCTGCTTCATAGTGGATCCAAATATTATTGGTAGTAAGGCAAGCCAGCGTCGCCGCTAGATAGGTTGGGCCATGTGATTGTCGGGGTGCCGATGAAGCTTGGCGTAAAAGGCGGCGGGTTAGGTGCATCCACCGGCGGTTGCAGTACCATGCCGCCACTGGGTGGTTGCGGCGCTGCGGGGAGCGGAAACTTGTATTTCCCCTCGCCATAGGTGAGTGGGTGATGACTGCCATCGGTCAGCGAGATGCCATATACCCAAATACCCTGACCACCGAACGCGGCCTTGTAACGTTCTAGGCTGATGACGAAACGATGTGGAATCTCGTTATCACCGCAAATTACACCGATCGCCCCCTCGCTACCTAAGTTGGCTGGGAATTCCCCTACCAAGGTGCCCCCAGCATTGGCGCCCGCGTAGCGGTACAGATACACCGATGACGAACGAGGTACGTCAATGGTGCATGTCCACCCTTGTAGCACATCAGATCCGTCCGTAGCCTTGTATATACCATCGACGTAACCAGTCACGGTAGGATGTGTATTGCCACCACCGCCCCCTCCGTTGGCTGACTTCTCGTCGTCATCGGTGCTCAACAAAAGGATCAGATCGACCATCTGCTTGTTGGTCAACCCCGTCAGGGCGGCGGGCGGCTTATCAGGTCGGTGGAAGGCATTGGCGGCATGGGGTTTGGCTGCCGCAGCGGGCGGGTTGGGCAGATACGATGGCAGCTCACTGGCCAACGTGAATTGACCTGACAGACTGGCCAGGGCGATCAACAGCAAATTGCGGGTCGGATGGATCATGGTCAAGGCTTTGTGCGGACGAGACTGGATGAATCGCTGCCACCAGGCAGCGATCAGGTGCCATTCAAGGCTTTGGCAACGGGTGCTAGTCGTTGATTAGCATCAGATAGCCGGGGGTTGGTGCTTGTTGGTAGGTCGGGATGATGTTGCAGGCAGTGGGCGCTGGGGCGCCAGGGCGGTCCCAATAGGCCACGGTGGTCCTGACTTTGCTGATTACTGCTGTCTTGGCCGCAGCAAAGAAGCTGGCACACACTTGTGGTGAAATGCCTCGCCATTCTGTATTCAGGTTGCAAATCTGAATCCAGTCATTCCGCCAATCTGGCCGAATAAAGAATTCGCCACTTTCGTTCATATACTGTTGCGTAATCTTGCCGGTACAAAAGATCGGCTCAGCCGTGGCGGGGGCGGAGAGATACAAGGTGGCCAAGGCGGCAGCCATACAGCCATTCAAACGAATTGACATGGATATTCCAACAGTGACAAATAGATTAGATTTATTGCCGCGTCTTTTCAGTGAGTTTTAACGGCTGAAGGTAAATAGGGCGTTAACTGAAAAAACACGTTACAAACAGCATGGCGGCGGACTATAGAGAGGCTGAAATGTATTTGCAACTATATGCCTTTATAGATAAATGCATAAATTCTATCTGTCTGGTTTTATTAAAAACTGAAATTGACGTGATTAGATTCGATTCCATAGCGCATATCCAGTTGAAACATCATGAAGATGACGGGCTGACCGGAAGGATGAGTCGGATTGTTATCCAAAATAACAAATGGGTTTTGAGTGGTACATGCGAATATTAAACGTATGGAAAGAATCGCACTTTCATACACCCCGGTATTTGTAGACATCACATGGCATATTTGGAACGTTGGGCAGGATTTGTTCGAAAACAGCTTCTGTGTGGTAGGTAATACGTAACTTCATACCATTTCGCTACCATGTACTTGTTGATTCAGGCGTTTTCTAAAACGGGATCATGAGACGTTGTTACGCCCTGGATGTGAAAAGCGATGTCTGGTGAAGGTTCTGCGTTACATCTTCCGCAGCCAGTAGTGCGGACAGGGCGTCGCTACATTTCTTCAATGCTGATGTCCGAGACGATGGTATCTGTCGATGCTGATGATAGTGCCACTACGGGTGCCGGTAATCTCAATCCAATTATTGTGAAGACGGCTTGCTTGATAATGAATGGGCTGTCTTGGCCAAGGATGCTGGCTGCAGAGTTTGACGATCAAGCTGTTTTGATCAATGTCAATGGCAAAACAGAGTGGTGCGGGGCCATTGTTAAGAATACGGAGATCTTTGTAGCCGTAGACAACGGTTGCATCGGAGCCTAACGGTGCAAACCGGGTTGTGTCGGTATAGATATCGGTACTATGGGGATGTCGTTCCAAAATGCTCAACCCGGCTTGCAATGCCGCAAGATAGAGGATTCCACTGAGTTGGCATAAGCCGCCACCTTCGACACTGCTGATTTGCCCGTTCAATAGCATCCGGCCTTGTTGAAACCCCCGTTCAGCGATTGGGGCTCCCACCAGTTGGGCAAAAGACAAGATTTGCCCAGGTTGGATGATTCGTTGGTGAATTGCGGCAGCGGCTAATCTCAAGTTATGTCGTTTTGCCTCGACCTGAGGGCTGGGCAGGATGGGTTGTGTCAACTGCCATTGTGGATGGAGTGGCTGTTGCGGGGCGTTTCGCGTGATGAATTGACGGGCGATGCCGGTGCGGTGATCTTGATAACTGCGCCATAGCAGGCGCAGGCGTACTTTGGCATGGGCCGGCAGACGGCGGCCTAATGCACGCAGTATTTTCTTCATTATTCGCGTTCGAGACAGACTACCAGATAGGATGACCATTCTGGTTGCAGGCCGCTTAGCAGTCGATCCAGTGGTGCCATGGCGGGACGCATACTGTGCGGAATACGGTGAATCGGTAACCAAAGCAGGCCGGTGGCATGAGCGACACGAAAGCCTTTGGCCAGATGGTGAATGTCTTTCAGCGAATAGCTGGTGCTGCCATGCCATGCACCGGCCGGGGTTTCGCGAGCGCGTTTGCCCCGGCGTAAAGCTGATGGGAAGTCAATAATCAAACGCCCACCGGGTTTCAGTACGCGATGGGCTTCATCCAGTATGCGAGTGAACACGGTACGGTCAAGGTGCATTAACAAGTGAAAGGCAAACATTGCCTGTGCGCTGTCGTTGGGTAATGGCAGCTGTGGTGCGGTGGCTTGTATCAGTGGACGGGTTGGCCACTTATGTTGGGCTTCGCCAAGCATGTTGCCCGATAAATCGATACCGATATCGGCAAAGTCCATCAAGCGGCCGGTACCGCATGCCAGGTCGACTATAGGCGCAGTACGTTTCGCAGGTAGCCAGCGCTGCAGGATATGCCGCTCAGCCTGGTCAATGAATCGACCATAGCTATTGCCAAAGCGATCGGCGTCATACTCCTTGGCTAACTGATCATAGTATTTGCGGATCAAGTCCATGTGGTTGCCTGGTCTACGGGTTGGCGTGTGATGCCCAGTATATGTGGCAATGTGGGCTCGGGCTCGATACAAAGCTTCATTGAACGAGACTGAACCCAATTCATTGGTCAAACATGCTGAGTTTGTTATATGCGACCGCTACTATAAGGGGCTTGGCACGCTTACGCTACGTTTGGTCGCCAAACGGTCGAACAGCAGGTACAGCACTGGTGTGATATACAGTGTGATGGCTTGTGACAGAATCAATCCTCCTACGACGGCCAAACCAAGTGGGGCGCGCAATTCGGCGCCAGCACCCAGGCCCAGCGCAATCGGCAAGGCACCCATCAGCGCTGCAAAGGTGGTCATCATGATAGGTCTGAAGCGTTTGACACAGGCCTCGCGTATGGCGGCTTGTGGGGTCATCTGATGGGTACGCTGTGCATCTAGCGCAAAGTCGATCATCATGATGGCGTTTTTCTTGACGATACCAATCAACATCAAGATACCGATCGCGGCGATGGTGGTCAGTTCCTGCCCAAATATCATCAATGTCAAGAGTGCGCCAATGGCGGCGGAGGGTAGGCCGGCCAGAATCGTCAGCGGGTGAATTGCACTTTCATACAAGACGCCGAGTAACACATAGATCACCAGAATGGCCAATACCAACAACAAGGTCTGGCTGCCTTGTGTCTCCTGAAAGGCGGCGGCATCGCCAGCCCAGCCGGTGATGATGTTGCTTGGTAGGCCAATTCTCGTTTGCAGGGTGTCGATATGTTTAGCTGCTTCGCCAAGTGGTACACCTGGCGCCAGATTGAAGGACAGGGTGATGGCTTGTAGCTGGCCTTGGTGGTTGATTGCAGTTGGGCCTGCTACCCGATCAACCCGAGCCAGCGTATTCAAGGGAATCAGCTGGCCACTCTTGCTGCGCACATAAAGCTTGCCCAGATCGTATTCATTACGTTGGTTGGCATCATCCACTTCCATCAGTACCGAATAATCATCGGTATCACCATAGATCGTCGATACCTGCCGTTCTCCATAGGCTGAATACAGTGCGTTGCGGATACTTTGGATATCGACGCCCAGTACGTTGGCCCGTTCTCGGTCAATATCCAGCCGAGCTTGTAGTCCTTTCAACTGCGCGTCGGACGCCACGTCTCTGAACAACGGATCGGTGCGCATGGCCGTTTGCATTTTTTCTGCCCACTGGTTCAGTTCATTGGCCTGAACTGCTTGCATGACATACTGATAGCGGCTTTTACCGCTGCGACCACCCAAACGGAGATTTTGTACCGGGTTCAGGAACACGGACAATCCAGCAACCTTGCGGGTCTCCTTGCGCAAATCTTCCAGCACCGCATCCAGCTTGTCCCGCTCGGATTTTGGCTTGAGGTTGATGAATAGCCGACCGGTGTACTGACTGCCCTGGCTGCCGCCGACGGAGCTGTTGACGGTATCCACCGCCGGGTGGTGGCCGATCAGCGTGGCAACCTGTTGTTGCAGTTTCACCATCTCATCGTAAGGCATGTCTTGCCGGGCTTCGGTGCTGACTTGTATCAACCCGGTGTCTTCTGTGGGGAAGAAGCCCTTAGGTATGACGGTGAATAGCCATGCGGTGACGACAAAAGTGGCCAGAGCCAGCAGTTGCATGCTCCGGTGGTGACGCAATGCCCAACCCAGCGTAAGTTCGTAAAAGCCCAACATACGATTGAATGCCACTTCAAAACTACGCACGATGCGAGTTTCCGGCGGCAATTCGTGCTCCGACTTCAGGTAACGTGCACATAACATTGGGATCAGCGTGAGTGACACCACGGCTGATGACAGCACTGCCAAGGTGACCACGATGGCGAACTCGTGGAACAGTAAACCGATGGTGCCCTGCATGAAGAAAATCGGGATGAAAATGGCCACCAGGCTGAGCGAGATCGACAGAATGGTAAATGCCACCTCACGTGAGCCCTTAAGTGCGGCTTGCATGGGGGCCATGCCTGCTTCCACGTAACGCACAATGTTTTCCAGCATGACGATTGCGTCATCTACTACTAGGCCCACTGCCAGTGTAATGGCCAGCAGCGAGATATTGTTCAGGCTCAGGCCAAGCCAGTACATCAGTGCTACCGTGGTCAACAATGAAACTGGCAGCGATAGCGCCGGGATGACGGTTGCAGCAGCACGGCGCAGGAACAGGAAGATCACCATGATGACCAGAGCAATGGTCAATGCCAGAGTCAGATTGACATCATGAATCGATTCGCGGATGGAACGGGAGCGATCATTGACCAGTTGAATAGTGACCGAATCGGGTAGTTGTTCGGTCAACTTGGGTAAGGCTGCTTTGATGGCATCCACGGTTGCGACGGTGTTGGCATCTGGCTGCCGCAGGACCGCTAATGTGATCGAACGGGTGCCGTTGATCCAGCTGCCGACCCGCAGGTTTTCCACGCTGTCTTCCACTGTGGCCACTTCTTCTAGCCGTACAGGCAGGTTGTTGCGGCTGGCCACGATCACTTTGGCAAATTCAGCTGCATTGGCCAGTTGCTTGTTCGCGCTGATAGTCATCACCTGCTGTTTGCCAGTCACCACCCCCAATGGGGTATTGGCATTTGCATTGCGGATAGCCAGGGCTAATTCATCTAGCGTCAGATCCCTGGCGGCCAGTTGTGTCGGGTCTACTTTGACTCGCACTGCATAGCGTTTTTGCCCGTTAACCTGTACTTGTGCGACGCCATTCAGCGTAGCCAGATTGGGGGAGACCAGGTTTTCGGCATAATCATTCAATTGTGCCAGTGATAGCGAAGGTGAATTCAACGCCAGAAACAGGATGGGCGTGTCAGCCGGATTGACTTTGCGATAGGAGGGGAGAGAAGTCATCTCCTGAGGCAGGCTGCGTTGCGCCCGTAACAAGGCGGCCTGTACGTCGGCTGCTGCGGCATCGATATCCCGGTCTGGTATAAATTCCAACGTGACTGATGTGTTACCTAGCGTGCTGGACGAACTGACGACACTTAACCCGGCGATTGTGGAAAACTGTTTCTCCAGCACCGATGCAACGGACGAAGCCATTGTTTCCGGACTGGCACCCGGTAAGCTGGCCGATACGTTGATGGTTGGTGTGTTGAAGGAAGGTAGGGCGGCGATCGGTAATGCTTGCCACGACAATACGCCAAGCAGTACCGCGCTCAATGTCAGTAACACCGTCGCGATCGGACGGCGTATGCATAGTTCGGACAGATTCATGATGTTCTTTTGAAGATAATCGATCAGGCACTTTCAGAAACCCAGCACCGTTGATATGACCAGAATGGATGACTGAAGCATGTGGCCATTCTCACTCAGCAGACACATGTCTGTACTGTCAGTTTCATGAGCTGATGCCGGTTTTGCCAATTTTTACATCTGATGATGTCAATATCGACGGTAGTAAGTGCCCATGCAGGAAAAAAGATCATGGCGAGCGGTCGCCCGCCATGACGTAAGGTGACGCGACAACATTTGGGAAGCGGTCAACCGTTGGCGATCAGTTCGCTCAAGCGGATGAGTGTGTGTTGTGTGGTCGTGGTAACGGGAAAGCCACACGATAATCGCAGACAGTGTTGAAACCGCCCGCTGGGTGAAAAAATGGGACCTGGTGCAAAACTGATGTGCTCGGCCGTTGCGCGCGTGTGTAGGGTCAGTGTGTCAACGCCGGTTGGCAACTCTACCCATAGCACGAAACCACCGGCTGGTTGTGATATCCGCGTGCCGCTTGGGAAATATTGAAGCACCAGTTCGCTCATGTCTGCTACTCGCTGTGCCAGGGCACGGCGCAATTGGCGCAGATGGTGTTCGTATCCACCGGTTTCCAGAAATTCGGCCAATGTTAGTTGTAAGACATTCGGCATCACGCCACTATTCAGTAGCTTGAGTTGCTCCACCTGTTGCCGAAAACGGCCGGGCATGATCCAACCATCCGAGAATCCAGGGGATAATGTTTTGCTGAACGAGCTGACCAAAATGACATTGCCGTCCTGATCGAATGCCTTCAGTGGTAAGGGGCGGGGCCCACTGAACTGCAGATCGCCAAATACATCGTCTTCAATCACAGGGATTTGTCGAGCCGCCATCAGTTCCACCAGTTGGCGCTTACGCTCTAGGCTTAATGTGACACCTAATGGATTACTGGCATTGGGTACCACGAACAATGCCTGTACAGCACCATTTCGGGTAGCCAGCTCCAGTGCTTCCAGCGAAATACCATGATGCGGATCGGTTGGAATCTCCAACGCTTTCATACCCAGTGTTTCGATCAGTTGCAGCATCACGAAATAGGTTGGCGATTCCACCGCGATAGTGTCGCCAGGCTTGGCCACTGCACGCAATGCCAGGTTCAACCCTTCCATACAGCCGTGAGCTAGCAGAATGTCGTCCTCGGTTGCAGAAAAGCCAAGCTCCAGATAGCGGCGGGCAATTTGTCGGCGCAGTGTGCGGCTACCAAGTAAACGACTCGATGCCGAACATTCCGGGCGTGCATTGCGGGCCTGACGTGCCAGCAATTTCATCAATTTGTCAGTGGGTAAAAGCTCTGGGCTTGGGCTGGCTGAGGTCAGTGGCTCCAGTGATGGGTTCTGACAGGATTCGCGTACCTTGGCGACGACGGCATTCACGCCGATAAAGGCTTTCGGTGAACAGATATCTACCAGTGGCGCAGAGGCGGCGATGACCGACTGTCGGCGCACAAAATAGCCAGATTGAGGCTTGGCCTCAACCACACCTTTGTTTTCCAGGGTGCGTAGTGCCAGGGTCACGGTGGATATGCTCAGTTCACGCTGTTTGGCGATCTGGCGGATTGACGGTAATCGCTCACCTGGTTTCAATGTACCATGGCGAATCGACGCCATCAGCTCATCAGCGAGGCGTTGGTATAACAAATCGGGGCGTTGCATCGTGTCCATGGTGGTATCGTCGCCTAGGTAGCGCAGCAAGAAGCGCTGACAAAGTATCGTTTCTATCCGAGGTTGGAATAAGATACAGTTCCCTATCTGTCTGACCAGTACAGTCAAATATCCGTAAACAGCATTCAATGCATTGCAATAATCTTGACGGATATCGACAGGAAATCGGTTTGTCAGCCACCCTTGGCACAATATTTACCATTGCGATTTGATTGAGCTGCCGTGCCCACCTACCGTGAATTTCTCAAAGCGACTGGATTGGATCCGGTTGATGCCCGAGTCTTGCTTTGTTATGCCTTACAGGTGAATGCAGCCTGGTTGGCAGCCCGCCAGCGGGATGACATGCCAATTACTGAACAAGCCAAAGTTCTGCCATTGATGGCGCGTCGCCAAGCAGGTGAGCCAGTGGCTTACATTACCGGGGAGCGAGAGTTCTACAGCTTGCCATTTCAGGTTTCACCTTCGGTCTTGATACCGCGACCAGAAACCGAATTGTTGGTGGAACTGGCCTTGAATCGATTATTGCCGGATCAGGCGGAATACGTACTGGACCTCGGGACCGGCAGTGGCATTATTGCGGTGACGATTGCACATCATAGACCACGGGCTCATGTCTGGGCGGTGGATGCCTCGACTGATGCCTTACAGATTGCCCAAGCAAACGCGATAAAACTGGCTCCCGGCAATGTGACATGTGTGAAAAGCGATTGGTACCAGGCTTTGCCGGGCGAGTTGCAGTTTCACCTAATTGTGTCTAATCCCCCATATATTGTGGCGGATGATCCGCATCTGGCTACGGGCGATCTACGTTACGAGCCTATTTCCGCCCTGACCGATCACGCTGATGGCTTAGCGTGCATTCGCGCCATTATTGTTGGCGCAGAATATAGGTTGTTGCCTGGTGGGTGGCTTTTGTTCGAACATGGTTACGATCAAGCAGCAGCAGTCCGTCAACTATTGCTGACTGCTGGTTTTGAACACGTGCACAGTGAGCGTGACTTGGCGGGCATTGAGCGCGTTACTTTGGGCCAATTGCCTCGGTCTGCAATTGGCGATACAATTCCCGAGTAATTTGTTGGGTTATTTGACAGGAAACAGACATGGATATTCACGCCGTCATTCAAGAGCAAGTCAGCAACAACTCGGTCGTGCTGTATATGAAAGGCACGCCAACTTTTCCGCAATGCGGTTTCTCGGCTAATGCGGCGGGCATCCTGAAGGCCTGTGGGGTGGCCAGCTATCTGTCAGTCAATGTATTGGAAAATCCTGAAATTCGCCAAGGTATCAAAGAGTTCTCCAATTGGCCTACCATTCCGCAACTGTATGTTAATGGCGAATTCGTTGGTGGGTCTGACATCATGCGCGAACTATATGACTCTGGCGAACTGCAACAGATTCTGTCGAAGATCTGATACGACTGATCGCCAAGTGAACAAAAAACCCGGCAGATGCCGGGTTTTTTTTTGCCTATTGATTTAGGGTGCTTGGTGGTCTGTGGGGTTGGTCAAGCCAATAATAGGTAGGACGGCCAAATATTGAGCATATTGCGATGAAGCACGACGGCCATCCGATTCGCAGATAGGTGAAGTGCACCATCTAGGTTTCAATGAGTGGAGCTGAAGGGAGATGAGGGGTATCAGTCGGCACAATCATTTTTGATAATGCATCTCATTACAGTAAGACGCATTTCACTTTGGGTTCATATGGTATTAAATGACAATATCATTATTCATTGATGATTGGTTATTGTTACATTCTGGGCAAAATATTTAATTTTTAGTAAATTTATCTATTAAATTAATAATAAACAATTTTTTGATAATTATGAAATAGATATAAAAAAATTGAATTTTTGTATGGATTTTTTGTGATGAATTGCTATTCTTCTCGCATCTATATGCTACCTATCATATGAATAAAAAGGTGAAATTGTGCATTGTGATACTTGGTTGATATTGTTTATTTCTTACATCGTCGATCAATTAACTGGATTTGGGCTGTAAGGCCGTGGGCTCAAGAATAGAAAGTTGGATCGTTGAATTAATGCATCAGTCTGGCAGGTTCAAGTACTTGGTTCTTGATGATTTGTTTTGATGTGCCATGGTAAAACTATGCTTTTAGATCATTGATATATGGCCTTTCTACTCCCCTTTCCTGCTGCATGTCAAACCACCTGTGCAAGTAGAGCATGTGACGATGGTTGTCAGGTTGATTGGCACGACTTTGGTGCAGTGCAGGTTTTTGTCGCTGGCAGTCTTCAGGGCATGCGGCGGGTCAGTTGCCCACATTGGTGGATGGGGCGATCAGGGTGGGTAGTGCTTTTTTAACAATGATGTAAGTTGCCAATGTGAATCGGTGCTATCAATAAAGCAGATAGGTCCACAGCACTGTTACTGTGACCAGTAGGGGCTAACTATGAAGTGGCTGATCGTTACCATGATGGCAATCATTGCTCTACCTTTGCTTGCTTATGATTTAAATAATCTAAAAGGATCAGTAGTCAGGATTTGTGATGATGGAGCAGAGTGGCCGCCTTATACTTATTACAAGCGCGAAAATAAGAAGAGAACAAACGAAATAGTGGGTTATTCGGTAGAGGTGATTGATATTATTCTTTCAAAATATAAGATACGTTATAAGATTGACCTTCTACCTTGGAAGCGTTGTCTTTCTGAGGTTAAGCAAGGTACGCGATATCAGATGATACTGAACGCAACGAGTAATCCTGAGCGGTTGCAGCAATATCATTTATCAATACCTTACTTCCGAACACATTACTATTACTTTTACTCAAAGAACTACTTTCCTGATGGATTGGATGTAAAAGCTCAATCAGATCTAAATAAATATGCCATAGGTGGCGTTCAAGGTTATTCTTATTCAAATTTGAGTGAAATTGACAAAGAGTCAATGATCCGGACTCATAACTATGTAACCTTGGTCAATATGTTGCATCGTGGCCGTGTCCAGGTTTTTGCAGAGGATATTGAGATCCTGGCAGGGCTGACTCAGATTGGTGTCTATGACTTCATGGGCGACCCTGCATTAGGGCGTGCACCTCTACCTGGTGTGGCAGATAACACATTTCACATGATGTTCACCAAGCAAGAGTTGATAGGTGAAATGTTGAAGTATGTTGTTGACCAAGAGATTGTTAATATGGAAAAATCTGGTGAATTATCTTCAATAATTAAGAAATATATGAAATAGTTACAGTTTTAATTAAGAAATACATTGGATTGAGGCAAAGATAAAGGGAATGAGAGCCTTTGCGTGCAATTTGTTATTTCGTTAATATGGCAAAATCACACCACATAGGGCATCTTGGATGTTACATCGGCATACCGTCCAAGGCGGGCCACATCAACTGGTTTATCTGCAGGCTTACCCTGAAACCATTCAGTATCAAGCGCAGCAGCTGCTATTGCAGAATAGGTTGGGCGCGTTGGTTCAGGCCAAGTATCCTGAGGGGCATCCCGTCCAGACGGATAAAGCGTTGTATCAGTATGCGACCGCATTGAAGCAGGAACACCTGCGTAATGCGCCACCATTAAGCAAGGTGCAATACGATAGTAAGCTGGGCTTGATCCATCATGCGCTGGGGTTGAATACGGCGATATCGCGGGTGCAAGGCGGTAAGCTGAAGGCGAAAAGCGAGATACGTGTTGCATCGCTGTTCAAGATGGCGCCTGCGGCATTTCTGAAGATGATTGTGGTGCACGAGCTGGCGCATCTGCGTGAGCGTGATCACAACAAAGCGTTTTACCAGCTGTGTGCCCACATGGAGCCTGCCTATCATCAGCTGGAATTGGATCTGCGTTTATACCTGACCCATCTGGACTGGTCTGCACAACAGACCATCTCTACCTAACCTGGCATGGTCAGTCGAACCCATTGCTGAGTATTGGGTTCAGCCGATCAACCCATTGTTGGCCAGGGCAACAGCCAAGTCATTGATACGATTGTGTGGCAAGCCTGCGAGGTTGATGCGTCCACCCGCTACCAGATAGATGGCTGAATCGTGCCGTAATTGGTCAATGGTCATGTCGTTCAATGGCAACATAGAGAACATGCCTTTATGTTGGCGTAGATAGCCCGCGTCTATCCCATGTACGTTAAGGGCTTGTGCCAACAGATGACGTGTATGGATGATCTGGTGACGCATGGCTACCAGTTCCGCTTGCCAGCAGTGCCGCAGGGTGTCACTTTCCATGATACGGGCAACGATTTCTGCACCATGGTCCGGTGGCATGGTGTACTGGCGACGCGCCAGTTCAAACAGCTTGCTGCGTAGCCGTTGTGGGTCCGCTGATTTCACCAGGGCAGCGCCAGTGCGCTCCCGGTACAGGCCAAAATGTTTTGAACAGGAATACACGGCCAGCATTTGGTCGGCGGCCTCTGCCAGTATCTGCAAACCCATGGCATCTTCCTGTAGTCCCTCTCCAAAACCTTGATAGGCCAGATCCACGAATGGGATAAAGCCTTGTGCCGAAGCCATGCTGGCCAATTGCCGCCAGTCGCTCTTGTTCAAGTCAACACCGCTTGGATTGTGGCAACAGCCATGTAACAAGACCACGTCTCGCGGTCCCAATTGGCGGATGGTATCAAAAAATCCATCCCGGTCGAGTTGGGTGCGATTTTCATTCAGATAGGGATAGCTGGCGACGCGCAATCCGGCCGCCTGCATAATGGGAGCGTGATTTACATAGCTGGGATTGCTGAGCCAAACGCAAGCCTGAGGCTGGCTGGCTGCGATCAAATCGGCCAACAGGCGGAGCCCGCCACTGGCACCAGGGGTCTGCACCGTAACCCAGGCAGCTGCGTCATAGGCTGGCCCAAGCATCAAATTCATGACAGCTTGGTTAAAGCGTGGATTGCCGGCCGGACCAATGTAGCTTTTGCTGGCTTGTTCGTTGGCCAAGGTGATGGCGGCAGCCTTTACTGCGCCCATCACTGGGGTCTGGCCATTGGTATCACGATACACACCAATGCCCAAATCCAGTTTGTGTTCACGGGTGTCGTGACGAAAGGCCTCGGCAACTGACAAAATGGGGTCGGCAGCAGGGATGGGTAAGGAGTTGAACATGGCAACGCTCCGGGAATAACAAAATAGGTTGGTTCAGCGGCGATTGATCGGCCAGCTGGCCAGCGCGACCCCTGCGGTAATGATGGCCATACCTGCTAATGAGGCCATTCCAGGTAATTCACCAAATAACGGTGCTGCCAGTATTGAAGCCAGTACCGGCGTCAACGCACCAGCTGCAGCGGCGCGTGGCGCGCCCAATCGCGTGATGGCATAGGCGTAGGACAAGGTAGATAGCAGGCCGACGCCAAGTCCCTGAATCAAACCGTGAAATGCAAGCGATGAGATGGGCATTGCCAGCAGAGTTGTAGGGAGATGCCCCAGCAATATCCAGACAAGCAACAGTATCAATGAGCCGGTTGAAACAACCGCACCACCTTCCATCGGTTTCAAGCCGGACAGTCTTAAGCACACGGTGAAATTGGCCCACATCAGGCTACCCAGCAGGAACAAGCCATAGCCTTGCAGCACGTCGCCGCTGCCATGGTTGAAAGCCAGCATGATCGATGCACCGATACTGATCATGGCCAGTGCCAGATATTGGTTGCGTGGTGTTACCTGACGATAGAGCAGTCCACCCAGTAATGCGACGAACAACGGGATCGTGCCAGGAATCAACGTACTGCCATCACTGACGGGCGCATGGCGCATACCTAAGCCAGCAATCAGGAAATAGGGCAACCCGCTACCTGCAAACATACCAAGCAGATAGCGTTTGGGTACTGCAACGATGCGTTGCCAGCGGCTGATCAATACCGGCAGGAATACCAAGCCGGCGGGGCCAAAACGGACCAATGCCAGCTCGGCGGGCGGCAGATTGGCACGGGCGCCGGCCCGCAGTGACAGGAAAAAACTGGCCCAGATCAACACCGTGACCGCCAATGCGGCGATACCGAGATAACTGTCAAAGAATTTGCGCTCGGGCTGTAAAGGCAGAGCAATGCTGGCTTTCATGGATGGGCCGTTATTACAGATATGAATATGGTTATTCTCCTACTTGTTGGTGAGTGATTTCGGGCAAAAATCCCTGTTAATTTGGAAAAGTTTGGTGGTTTCAGTCGCAATTCGACGTAAAATAGGTGGAAACCACTCAAGGCGTGATGCGATGGATCGTATAGACCGGCAATTGCTGACGTTGCTGCAGGCCGATGGTCGGCTGACCGTGGCAGAACTGGCTGACAAGGTGGCGTTGTCAGCTTCCCCGTGTGCGCGACGGCTGAAGCGCCTGGAAGACAGCGGCATCATCAGCGGTTACCGTGCGGTGCTGAATCGCAACCGCTTGCAATTGGCGACGACGGTATTTGTGAACGTACGCCTGATGCACCATCGGGAAGACGCTGTACGATTGTTTGAAGAAGCGGTGCTACACATGGAGGAGGTCATCAGCTGCCATGTGGTCTCTGGCGCATTCGACTATTTATTGGAAGTGGTGGTGCGGGACCTGCCCGATTATGAGAAGCTGGTACGCAAGTTGCAAATGCTCTCGATGGTGCAGGATATCACCAGCAATTTCGCGATTCGCACCGTCAAAAGTGGAGCCCCCTTGCCATTGTCGTTTGTCAGTCAAACCTGAAGGTTGCTGACCGCTGCATTGATTCTTGTTTTCAGAAAGTGATCCACACCATGTTTTATCATTCCTCTCAAATCGGGCCGGATATCGCTGCGGTCAAACTGGCTTTGCGCAAAGGCTTTTCGTTAGGTAGCGAGGTTTGCATTGCCGTGACCGAATTGCGTGAGCTGGACGGCGCATTGGGTGAGGTGCTGGGTGAACGTGCCGTCAAATTTCTGAAAAAGGACGGCAAGGCCCAATATTTTGGCAAGCCAGTCAAACTGTTGACCACCAAGGTGGACCCTGGCCCATTGTATGGCGCTATTCTTGCGGCCTATGTGCCGTTGCCCCAGCTTGAAGCCTGGGCGGCCAAATATCCCAAACAACACATTATTTACCTACCACCTGACGAGGCGGCGTTGTCTGCTTATCAGTCCCAGCGGCAGACGATGTCGGTTTAAGTACGGTTTTAGAAAGCAATACCATGCAACAAGACAAGAACGACATTCGTCCCGGTCAATCGCTTGAGCTGCTGAAAGCGCTGCATATTCTGACCCGTGACGGCAAAATGAATCAGGACAGCCGTCGCAAATTGAAACAGGTCTACCACTTGTACCAATTCATCGAACCGCTGTTACAGGATGTCAAACAGCGTCACGATGTGGTCAGGTTGGTGGATCATGGGGCGGGAAAGTCATACCTTGGTTTCATTTTGTACGATCTGTTCTTCAAGACACTAAACGACACTTCGCATATCTACGGCATCGAGACCCGTGATGAGTTGGTCACCAAATCGCGTGAGTTGGCACATCATCTGGGTTTTCCAGGGATGTCTTTTCTGAATCTGTCTGTTGCGGATTCCATTACTTCTGATCAACTGCCAGAACAGATCGATGTGGTGACCGCGTTGCATGCTTGCAACACAGCCACTGACGATGCCATTCACTTTGCGCTGAAAAAACAGGCTCGGCACATCGTGCTGGTACCGTGCTGTCAGGCCGAAGTGGCCAGCGAGTTGCGTAAGAACAAAGCTGTAGCACTGGCTAATCCACTGGCCGAGTTGTGGCGGCACCCTATCCATACCCGTGAATTCGGTAGCCAGGCCACCAATGTATTGCGTTGCTTGCAACTACAAGCTCATGGTTACCAAGTCACAGTGACTGAACTGGTAGGTTGGGAACATTCCATGAAGAATGAGTTGATCGTGGCCCAGTACAATAAGGATGTACCGCGGCGTAAACCGGCCGAACGGCTGAAGATGTTGCTGGAAGAATTGGGATTGCAATCACTGGAACAGCGGTTCTTTGTCGATTGAGCCTGTGGCAGTTGTCTCAAAACCCAGTAAAGGCGCCAGTACAGACTGGCGCCTTTGTGTTTCAGGAAGACGGTTACTTCATTCGATATGCGCAATACCCTGGCCGTGGCCCGACCTGAGGGTGATTGCGACAGGTATTGGGGCGCTTGTCGTAAATACTGCAGCGGCGAGTTTTGGCGTCAAGAAACACACAGTCGCTGTTGGCACGGCGAGCTAAAGTGAAGGTGCTGGTCTTGAAATTAAAGTGATCAATGATGCCAGCTTTGATCAAGCGTTTGGCGATCTGCTTGGGCGCATCGGCTTCAATTTCGAACGCGTCCACCACATCCATCCTTACCAGATCCACCAGTTTTACCTCGGCAGGCATGGTACAACAGGTAGCGATACAGCCATCACATAGTCCTGCCCGGTATTTGAGCCACGTATCAGTACGATCAAGGTTGGAGATGTGGGTGACTTTCTTGACTGGGGCAGACATAAGGTAGTGCGAGAAAAAGCGGGATTATCTCCAAAAATCGGTTACTTTGCTTAGGCTTTTCAGTGCTTGTTACATTCTTCTAAATACTTGATATGGCATATGAAGGTGCCAGCCTAGGTTTGCATCATTAGAATGGTTAGCTTCTTCGCTCTGGCTATCGCCTAGATGCGGATACCCAGCCAGGAAGGGCACTGAATGAATCGTCACGTTGTGATCGTTGGTGGTGGCTTTTGTGGTGCAACCCTTTTATTCCACCTATTGCGTCGGGGCGATAGGTCCCTTCGGGTCACTGTGGTCGATCCTTCGTTGGAGCTCGGGAGAGGGTTGGCCTATGCAGCATGGGCTCAGCAATCCTTGTTAAACGTCCCCTGTGGTGATATGAGCCTTGATGCGGCGGAGCCAGATGATTTTCTTGTCTGGGCGCGGTTGCGTTTTCCCAATGTCACGCCACACAGTTTTCTGCCACGAGCCGTCTATGGACAGTACATCATGGAGCGTGTGTACAGCGTGTGGCGTGACGAATGTGTAGCGCATTTGCGCGATTCGGTAACAATGCTGAGGCCAGAATTGGCTGGCTGGCAAGTTACCCTGAGCCGCGGTCATTCATTGATGGCAACAGAGGTCGTGCTGGCGCTGGGCAACCCACCAATGTTTGATCCCTTGGGGCAGTGTGGACTACCAACGAATCATCCTTATTACTTTCCTACCCCTTGGCCCTGTGTCGCGCTGCCAATTACACACCGCAATGCATCGGTGATGATGATCGGCACCGGCCTGAGCATGGTTGACCAATACCTGGCATTGCGCGCACAGGGGCACAGCGGGCCTTGTTATGCTGTTTCACGGCATGGATTACTACCGCATACCCACATCACACCGCTCCCCATACTCCCGTCCGAACTGGCGATGAGAATTCGTAGTGCTGTATCACAAGGCACGCTATATCAGCGGTTGCGGGCATTTCGTTCATTGGTTAGGCAAGCTGGGCCTGCCTGGTCGTGGCAAGCGCAGTTCAAGGTGTTACGGGAAAATGCAACAATGCTTTGGCAAACCTTGCCGCACAAGGAGCGCCACCGTTTTATAAGACATTTAAGGCCGTATTGGGACGCCCATCGACACCGCATGGCCCCTGAAGTTGGGGAGGCCATTCTGTCGGCGGTGCAGGATGGTGCTTTACAACTGTTACGTGGCCGTTTCCTGCATGTTCATACGGCCAGTGGGCGCTTTGTTGTGACGATGGCAGTGGGGCCTGATGAGCCGACGTCGTTGGAAGTGGATGTCCTGATCAATTGCACCGGCCCATGCTACCAAGCCGCCTTACGGCGACCGCTGGAACAAACACTGGTCCAACAGGGGCTAGCTCAACCAGATGTGCTTGGGCTGGGCCTACAATGCATGCCGGATGGCCAAATGATTGATGTGCGCGGCCAGCCTGTCATTGGGCTTCATATGATCGGCCATGCACGGCGTGGCAGCATTTGGGAATCCACATCGGTACCAGAGTTGCGAGTACAAGCACAACAATTGGCTTCTTTATTGCTGCGCGTGGCCACTCCGCATGGTGCAAAACCATTTGTAACCCAACCTGTTCGCTAGTCTAGTACTGCAATGTGGCCGAGTCTGGCTGCTGCACCTCGCCAGCAAAATTTCAAATCGCATTCGATTGAAAAACTATATATAGCAAAGGTTGTTTTGCCTGATTTGAGGATAGCCATGGATTGGCGGGAGCGCCTTGCTGACAAGGTACATGAGGTCTTATGTATCACTTACTTCTCCTGCTATGAGTGATTCTGATCGTATCACCAACTACCGCAATCCATAGTATGCAGTTCGCCTTAACTATTAAATCCCCATATCGGTTGATAAGACGACTTGATCTACAACACAACAAAGTCTAATTGTTGATATTTTTCGTACCTACCATTACCGTTAACGCCATTTTTAATCGTTAGTTACATCATAGTTAAGTAGCATAGCGCATTACAGGTGTAGTTTTATATTCAGTATATTTGACATATTATGATTGGATTGATATGGTATTTGCATTATTTGCTGTGGTCAAGGTGCAATCTGAAGTTATTCCGCCTCGTTGCCACAATCATATGCACGGTCTGAATTGACACTTTTGATTGTCCAGTAAATGGCACCGATGGTTTGCCAATCTTTGGCCTTAACTCACCGTGAATTTCTAGTGTGAACACAGGCAAGGTGCTTTAGCGCAGTGTGTAACGTTGTGCTTCTGTGCAATGGGCTCACCTTGAGGCACCTCGTTATACACATCTTTTTAATCATTTAAAAACAGTTAGTTACAAGAAGCCGTTGTGAATCCTTTAGTGGCATGGTCAACAAGCTAAATCAAGGGCTTACGCAAAGCACCACCCTACAAATTGCATGACAAACGAGTTGTGTATCCCGAGGTGACCTTGAGGCTGCCACATCATTAGCGTGAGTCGCTTGGCTCTAAACACGCAGGCCTTGATCGCGACCTCACGTAACGCCATTTCAAAAAATAGATTCAATGCCTAAGAACCTGTTCAACGTCTTATTGCGCGACCACGATCAGGGCTCATGTGCTGCTCAAAATCCTCATGTATCACCCATACACCCCGGTTTTTGCGCTGCGCTTCACCCCGCTGGTGGCCGCTCATCACAGACTTTGAACAGGCTCTAAGAACAGCGCTGCCGGGTGAATACCCCTGTTCACCTTCCCTTAACTTAATCAATAAAGGATGTTGGTAATGAACCTGCGCAAAGTTGCCACAGGGCTGTCCGCCCTTGCGCTTATTTTTGCTGTCGCCCTACAAGCTCGTAGCCTGCATGATTTAATCAAACTCCCAGTAAAGCACGACAAGCAAGAATACCGGTCCGGTAGCGTAAGTCAGAGAGAAGCACTGGCACTTTATTCGGCAAAACAAAAGCAAGATTCGTTTTCGGCCTGTAAAGACCAATTTCCTGCCGGAAAGCCGCTAGATATTGACAGAATGCCCGCAAAGATGAAGCCGATGGCGTTGTGTTCGGACAACTTTGCAGTGTTGTATTCCAAGACAAGCAAAACGCCTATGATCGTTGTTGAACGGCTTTCGTCAGCACAACTTAATGATGCCAAAGGCGAGGAGCGAACCAATGCATTCTATGCGGACCCGCGCATTCCCAGCGGCGCACGGGCCGAGCTAAGTGACTACCGTGGCCAGACTCCGCCTGTGGATCGAGGGCATCAAGCACCAGCTGCCGATGCGCCAAATCAAAAAGCGATGGCGCAGTCATTTGCACTATCGAATATGGTGCCGCAGGACCCAACCAACAATCGAAAAATCTGGAGCAAGATCGAATCAGATGTGAGGAAGTACGTTAAACGCGCAGGTGGCAACGTTTTTGTATTTACCGGTCCGATTTTTGACTCCGGGCATGCCGTCATTGGGAAAAACAAGGTTTGGGTACCAACGCGATTATTCAAGTTGGTATACGACGAGAACTCGCAGCGGGCCTGGGCTTACATACTCCCTAATAGCGAGACTCGTATTGAGAAGCCAATGGACTATTCAAATTTTGTGAAGGCGACTGGCCTGCGCCTCTTGGAAAGTCAAGTTGTATCCGGATCATTGCACCGATCTTGAGCAATGGGCATGTCGAATTCAGGCGGTCTGCATGGTCGCCAAATCACTTAATGGCCCTCTACACCAAAGGCTTCAACCACTTCGTTACCTCCTTGATTGTTCTGATTGCTTCTGGCGGGAGCAAAACTCACCGGGTGGGATTTGCACCCGCAAATAAGCACCACCTTGCTATGGCACACGTTGGACTCAGGTGACCACAGAATGTTAACGTTTTACCTAGGTTGCGCCCAATGAATCCGTTGGTGCCTGTGGCCAATATTTGCATTGTGTTGCCCTTTCAGAATTGAAATGGCTACCACAAACTGCGTCATGATATATGGGCTTTATATCTGAAGCTGATAAGTCGCCTCTTTATTCCGGGTGTCAGTGGTGTGCTTGAAAGGTTCTCCTAGCGTTGCCAGGTATTCATTGAGCGCTTGAAGAGTGGGTATGCATATGTCCGGCAACGGAATCATCTGCGCATCGAATTCAGATGTCAGAAGAACAGATAGGCCAACACCCGCTGCTTTGGCTGCCGCAATGTCCGAAGGTTTGTCACCAATGAGAATCGATCTAGGCAGATCAAGATCCAAGTCTGCTTGCGCACGCAGGATCATGCCGGGATTGGGTTTACGATCAAATGAATCAACCGCGTATCGACCAATACCGTGCTCCGCGTGATATGGGCAGAAATAGACGGCGTCAATGGTTACGCTATGCATGGCAAACTGATCGCACATCCAGTTGGTGAGATCGTGAAATTGTTGCTCAGAATAGAAGCCCCTTCCTATCCCCGCTTGGTTGGTCACCACGACAATGGCCATTCCGCGGTCGGCTGCAAGTCGGCATAACTCGAAAATACCGTCGTTGAATTCGAAGTCTTCTCGTTGATGGACATAGTGCTTATCAACGTTGATCACGCCGTCTCGATCCAGAAATAGGGCAGGACGGAAGATGAATGCGGTGTCCATGGCTAGCTCTGCTTCATCAGTTTCAGTAGTTTTGCCCGGTCTGGTTGATTTACAACACATTTCTCAGTGATTAGCGCGGTGACCAACTCGGCCGGCGTGACGTCAAAGGCAGGATTACGTACGGATACACCCTGAGCGGCCCATTGGCAGTCGCGATAGCCGGTGACTTCATCCGCCGCGCGTTCTTCAATCGGAATGGCGTTGCCTTCCGGAATGGTCATGTCAATGGTCGATAGCGGACAGGCCACATAAAATGGAATGTTGTGTCGTCTGGCCAGTACGGCCACCATGTAGGTTCCGATTTTGTTGGCGACATCGGCATTGGCGGCAACACGATCTGTACCGACAATGACTGCGTCAATTTCCCCGCGGCTCATCATAAACCCGGCCATGTTGTCGGTAATCAGCGTAACGGGTATGTTTTCCTGCACCATTTCCCACGCAGTCAACCTGGCACCTTGTAGAAAGGGCCTGGTTTCATCGGCAATGACGGAGATTTTTTTACCTACCTCCCGAGCGGAGCGGATAACGCCCAATGCAGTGCCATGGCCAGCTGTGGCCAGCGCGCCGGCGTTGCAGTGTGTCAACACCCGGGCACCATCCGGCAATAAGTCGGCACCTAGGGCTCCCATTGCCCGGTTGATCCGGATATCTTCGGCCAGTATTTCGTGCGCTTCGTGCAAGAGTAGCTGCGCAACGCTGGCCGGCGATTGGTGGCGATTGGCGTTCCATTTGGTGCGCATGCGGTTCAACGCCCAAAATAGGTTGACCGCTGTCGGGCGGCTTGCGGACAGTAGCGCAAAGCTAGCTTCCAGCCCCTGTTCGAAATCGGGGAATGAAGCACGTTGAAGTCGACGCGCTTCCAGTGCAACGCCGTACGCAGCTGCGCAGCCAATCGCGGGCGCACCACGCACGACCATGTTTCGAATACCTTCCGCAGTGCTGGCGGCCGAATCATATGCCTGGTATTCAAATCGCGCTGGCAAGATGCGCTGATCAATCATTTCCAGATACGGTTCACGCCAGCGTAGCGTTTCAATCGTGGTCATCTTGGTTTGGGTATCCATCGCTCAGTGTCCTTCAAATTCGCAAAGTGAAAAGACTTGCTGCCCCTGCTTCTCAAGGCGGATACGCCCACCCAGATCAGGTAGGTCAATCACAAAACAGCATTCCACGACGTGCCCTCCTGTTTGTTCTACCAATTGAAGCGCAGCTTCTGCGGTGCCACCTGTGGCGATCAGGTCGTCTACCAGTAGTATTCGTTCACCCGGTTCAATTGCATCCGCATGGATTTCAACCCGATCTATACCGTATTCCAGTTCATAGTCATGCCCAATGGTTTCGGCTGGTAATTTGCCCTTTTTGCGAATAGGTA
Organism: Chitinivorax sp. B; assembly: GCF_005503445.1. Taxonomy (NCBI): domain Bacteria; kingdom Pseudomonadati; phylum Pseudomonadota; class Betaproteobacteria; genus Chitinivorax; species Chitinivorax sp. B. The sequence goes on from NZ_SCOH01000018.1 coordinate 67,033, forward strand.
CGAAGCCTGCACCAAGCAAGATTGCTAGTGGCGCGCCCAGGATGAATCCACGTGATTCGATACCGGCGACTTTGTCGATGCTGCTTTCGCGATAGCGTTCTGCCAGTTCGTGAATGGCGGATCGAAATGCTTCTCGATCTTTGAGGAGGGTTGTGATATCCCGAAACATGATGCCGGGTTTCGGGTAATGTGGCACGGTGCGGATCTTCGATTTGATTGGCATGGTGATCCTTAGGCTAGGGCTGCTATGCCGATAATTGATTAATGAAATCTATCGTGTCGTGCTACAACTCTTTTGTGCAAGTACCGCCGTTCACAACCGGTGCCAGCGCTACCGTACCGGTCATTCAGGGTGTAAGGTGATCATTCGGTGTAAGCGCCGGATCATTGGTTTGTCCCCATCGCCCATATCCCTTGAACCGATCCAATACTGCGTGCATTTCATCGGGTGACAAGCAACGCGGTTGGCCTATTTGTAATGCCCGCCAGTATTGCTCGCACAGCGATTCGACTTCGACAGCGATAGACAAGGCTTCGTCCAAGTCTCTGCCAATGGCAATCATGCCGTGATTTCCCAATAAACACGCTTTTCTGTCAGCTAGGGCTGTAAGGGCATGATTGGATAAAGCTTGCGTGCCAAAAAGCGCATATTGCGTACAGCGAATGGTGTCGCCGCCAGCAACGGCAATCATGTAATGAAACGGCGGGATGTCCATCCCAAGACAGGCCAACGTGGTGGCAAATGGCGAATGCGCGTGAACAACGGCATGCACCTCGGGCCGTGCTTGCAGAATGTCTCGGTGAATGCGCCATTCGCTGGTGGGACGCCCTTTGCCAATCACCTCTCCTGCCATGGACAGTGAGACAATCCCATCCAGCGTGATGTGTTCGGCAGGCACGCCGGATGGGGTGACAAGCAGGCCATCGGTACTTCGGGCACCAACATTACCAGATGTGCCTCGATTGAGCCCAAGCGAGGCCATTTGGCCTGCAGTGGAAACAACCTGCTGTCGCAGGTTGGCATCGTTCATGATCGGAATCCGATCACTCATATTGCGCCCCGGTCATTACCAAGAATGGCATGCAGTTTCTCCAGCATGGCTGGGTCGCGAGAGGCTGGGGCCGTGAGGATGGCGTGTTGCAGAGCGTGGCGGCATGTGCAATCTGCCGCATGCTGATCATGCCCAATGGGGTGGGCGACCTGCTTAACGAGCGTACGGGCTCTGTCCGCATTACCCATCAGCACATTGACGATTTGGTCGACGGTGACCGCATCATGATTTGGGTGCCAGCAGTCATAGTCAGTGACCATTGCCACCGTGGCATAGCACATCTGGGCTTCGCGAGCTAGTTTGGCTTCCGGCATATTGGTCATACCGATTACGTCGCATTTCCAGCTTCGATATAGCTCGGATTCTGCCTGGCTGGAAAATTGCGGCCCTTCCATGACCAGATACGTTCCGCCGCGAACCGTCTTGATGCCGGCTTCGTGTGCAGCCTGCTCGATGTGATCGCCAAGCCGATGACACACTGGCTTGGCCATCGAGACATGGGCTACCAAACCCGCACCAAAAAAGCTTTTGGCACGGGCGAATGTACGATCGATAAACTGATCGACAATCACGAACATGCCTGGACGTAAATCTTCCCGCAATGAACCCACTGCGCTGACAGAAATGATGTCGGTCACGCCGCTACGCTTCAATGCATCAATATTGGCACGAAAATTGATTTCGCTTGGCGGTATCCGATGGCCACGACCATGACGCGGCAAAAACGCCATGCGTTGGCCCGCCAATTCGCCAAATAATAATTCATCGGAGGGCGAGCCAAAGTTTGAATCTACTTTTACCCAATGCTTATTATTCAATCCGTCGATATCGTATACACCACTACCACCGATTACGCCAATCACTTGTTGCCTATTGTGCTTACTCATGCTGTTGCCTCGTGGATGGAAATTGAAACGGATTGCTACCGAACAAATGGCCGTAACAGTCCGCGGGCAGCCAGAAGACGGCCAGCAAACCAGCACCAAAGAAACCAGCGCCAACAAAATGGCAACCCGTGATCAAATAGAAATTGCTTAGCAAAATAAATGATCGCAGCACTCAGTTGCCGTGGCGTCTGGATAATCACATGCTGTGATTGAAACGGTACCGGCGATTTACCCTGAATTGTGTCAATCAGTCGTTGGGCAGCGCGACTACGTGTGTTTGCCAACGAAATGAAAGTTGGATCATCGATGAATCTTCCTCGCCTGAGATAGGTCGCGTCCGCAGGGGCTTTGCCTGCTCGGAAGTGCATATGTTCAAAGATCACATCGTTCAAATAACAGGTCCTGTCCAACCCAGCATGTTGTAAGCGTTTGAAAATATCAAATAGGTGCACGTCAATAAATGCGCCTTGATATGCAGATGGATATGGTTCGACCAGTAATTCACAGGTACGTCGAGAAAGAATGGGAAATGTACACAAGCCTTTTCGTTTCAGCAGGTCATCTCCATATCCTAGGTAGACTTTGTCAGGGAAGCGATTGTCCAATTCAATAAGCCTCGCATCCCACCCTGGAGTGCGCATCATCATGTCATCATTTGCGAGAAGGATAATGTGCCCTCGAGACCGTTCAAAGCAGATACGGTTATAGTCTCCCATAGACTTTGAGGGGCCAATAATCTTGATAACATGAATCACATCGCTATGCAGATGATGACTATTATGATCATCGTCATCTACATAGAGAATGATCTCTATATTGTTCAGACTATTTACTGTATTGATGATGCTCTTAAATAGCCGTATTACAAGTTCGCTCCTCCCTCGCGTTGGAAGCAGGAGCGAAATTGCAGGTATGTTCATACCTGATTGCGCTGAACGCATCACGTAACTCGCTTTTACCTAGCTGATACGTAGACCACGGATGGTCAACAAATGAGGATCCCCGCAATTCGAAAACACCACAACCTTCACATATCGCGCTGTAGCGGGTTTGCTAAGTGTAACGTCAGTCCAGCCGTCTTTGGCATTGGGCTGGCATGCATCATCTGCACCGGCAACGGGCGTCCATTCATTCCCATCACTACTGACCTCGATACGCAAAGCTTTCGGTCCGCGTTTTGGTTGGCCTTCCTGTTGCAGGAGCCCAACGGTGCCAACCGCCTTAGATGCATGCAAATCGACGGTAATGTACTCTGGGAACTTCGGAGGTTGGTCCGAGTGCCATCCTGGCTTTGTTGCCTGCATTAATCCTGCCGGGCCAAGTTCCGCTGTCTGCGAACTGGCGGATATTGTAGGACCATCAGCCTTGGGTTGAGGTTGCGCTAAATTTTCATTCTTGGAAGCTTGTCCAGCATCATTGGAATCACACCCTCCCATGATGACAACAAATGCAGAAATTACGAATAACAGACTTAATTTCATGTTCACTCCCCTGTTTGGTCGCCAAAACAATAAGTACGGAATATACAAATCAAAATTCTAAAGCAGTGATGCCACAATACTAAATTCGGCACGAGCCATGAAACTGTTTCGTCAGAGCCTAAAACGCAGCCAACAGTGAGAAATGTCTTAATCAGATTAAAAATTACGTTTCAAGCATCGTCGATATATTTATCTTCAGCTAGTATGGTAAAAAAGTGGTAGCCAAGTTTCACGACTAGTAACCTCAATGGTCGATGTGAATTCAAGAAGTCGCATGCTTCTTGCAGGATCCCAATGATAAATTCATAATTAAGTTTTGTAACTATTTATAATTATGGATTTGGTGGTTTTTCAGAAACAATCAGCTGATTAGTAATGATTATTATACAAAAAATAAAATTGACTTTCTAATTGTCCATCCTGCTTCATTTTTGATTTTTTGATTCGTGCTGAGGTGCACTAATCGGGGAAATAGCCATTGTTGCAAACCCATCTCGTTATACACATCTTTTTTAATCATTTAAAAACAGTTAGTTACAAGAAAGCATTGTGAATTCTTCAGTGACATGGTCAACAAGCTAAATCAAGGGCCTACGCAAAGCACCACCTTGCAAATAGCATGACAAATGAATTCTGTATAACGAGGTGTTGCAAACCACGTCAAGTAACGATCTATTTGAGAGGCTTTTTGATGCCTCATCCAATAAATATCCGTACATGGAGCACATGTCTATAATTCGAATCGAAAATATTATTCAATTCTTCTGAAGAGGCATCATCTTTTCTGAATAGAAAAAGATGATATGAATCTTGGTTGTTAATACTATCGCATGAATATGTGGCGTTAGTTTGTAAATTATCAGAAAAAATAAGTAGTCGATAGTCAATAACCGATGAATTATTTTTACATTTCTATCGGTAAGTAATTTGAGATATCCATTCCCAGTTTTATTTGAATTTCTGTAGGCCGCCAGAATATAATATATACAATATAGTTAGGGCACCTCTGCACAAATCGGATTTTGACAGATTCTTCAATCTTAAGTGCTTGAATTTACTGGGCGCTGTTTTTCGATTTTTGATTCGTGCAGAGATGCCTTAGGTATCTATACCGTCTGTTATGGACCAATATTCAATAAAATCATGCGGAAACGGAAACTTCTTCTCAAAGCTGTCCGCCATGTCCATATACTTCTCATATGATGCGCAGTAAATATTTTTCCAATCATTTAGTTTTGATCTTATTTCTTTAGTCCAGTGTGAATCGCTCATATTAATTTGTTCGCAACAATGCGATATCAGAGATTTATCATTCGTTGCGACGGATATTGATGCCCTTCCGCATCGTAGCCCAGCAATGATTCTCATCAATGATAACCACTTCCAGTCTTCGCGTTGCGGGACGTTTAGTATTAGCTTAGAGCTAATATTTAGTAAATCTCGCTTCTTCCGTGATACAAGTTGATCAGGCTGTTTGATAGTTATGTTCTCTTTTTTTATTTCTGAAATTATCTCTGATCTGTATTCTGTGCAGTATCCGGTAAATATCAGATCTGAATCACAATTAATACTTTTATGGCTAGTTTCAGGATCTATATAGTTTAATTTTGGAAACGGAACAGATTTTACTTCCGCTCCAGGTAGCATGGTAGAAAAATTCCTAAGCTCGGGTAAATCACCCAGTACAAGAAATGATTTGATGTAGGGTAGGCAGTCAAATAAATATCTGATTCTATTTATTTGTGTAGCCGGATGCATGTAGTCATTATTAGTCCATAACGGATTGCCGTGAATGAAAATATTACCGCTATCAAAATCAAGATGTTCCGTCATTATTATCGAAACACGCTTTCTGGTGTTCAAGCAAAAGTTCTCAAGAATAGCTTTACTCTTTGGTGAAAAATTCTCTATGGCAACATTCAGGCAGTCCGTTCTTGGGCTTCTTCCTAGTGTCACTTTGTAGCCATGCTGTGCAAAAGAGGCGAGAAAGAAATCGATTTGATCGCTTATCCCATTAAATGGATGGTTATAAATCCATAGATGAATTTTCTTGTTATCTGGCTTCATTTTCTGTTTCCATTTCTTCATTGTTATGGTTGACACTTACAAATTCTTTCCTAATGTATTGGTCAATATCATGCATAACACCATCTATACTACTCCCGATGCACTGCGCTGAGTAACTATTTTCTTCTATTTTTTTTATATCAAATGCACCATCCGACTGTGGAATTCCATAGAATGTCGATATGTATTTGACAACATTAAATCCGTTGTAGCCTTCCAGAACCAATTCAACAGAGTCAGAAGCATCATTATTGTGATATTTTTTTCCCTTTGTCTTTATTTGAATAAGTACTGCATTTAGCGATCTCGCTTTGAATGATGACGAATAGCCACCCATGTCTGCCTTGTCGCGAATAAATTCGCCTTCATGTTGAGGGATTGCGTAATATAAATGAAAATATCTAATTACATTGTAACCTGCTACCGAATGCATTATCAGCTCTATGTCTGGCTCTTTGTTCTTTTCAAATATAGTGAATCGCAAGTATTTTTTGTAGCGACGTGAAATCTTCAAAAGATTAGCGGCGTTGCTATGAAGAGACGGAAATGGCATAAGAATGTTAGAGATGAACTCTACAAATTTCATACTTAACATACTTGATGATTGACCATTTATGGACAAATATGCACCACCTAGCTCTGATATGCTCTTTGACCAAGTCAACTTAGGAGATGCCGGATTAATATATTGGGCCACTACTGACCAATCAAGCAGCTCCATTTTAGGATTTCCTGGTGAATGAATATAAGCTCCACCCATTTCCCAAACAATATTTTGCCCAGTATAAATTTTTCTAACTGGCTGAGTGGCGCTTTCGAAAACTCTGGGAATGTCTTCTGACTCTAGGATTGCATCCTCCAGCTTTGGGTAACTATTGTTTTTTTTATGGATTACATGAATATTTGATTCAAAAAATACTCTATTAACATCACCCCAAAAGTTTTCTGAGAACCGCCGTCCTGAATAGTTTACAAGAGCATGAGAAATCATATTTTCTCTTATGGATTCATATTTATTTTCTATAAAAATGAGATTGTCAATTTTCTTTATCAACTGATTCAGTAGTGAATTATCCAACTCTTCTGACTTTATGTATTTGTCAATCAATATGCTTGTCACCGGGTCTTTGTACCATATTGTAGATTTTATCCCTTCCAATATTAATCCATTGAACTCGTCGGTTATGTAGTTATCGGTTCCGATGGTGTCAGTGACAATAGGAACTGTTCCAAGCAGCATTGACTGAATGATCGATGCAGAGTGAAGAGACAAGCTGGGTAATAACAGTATATGCGCTTTTTCTATTAAATTACTCATTTCACTATTTGATAAATAATCTTGGACCCAAAGAATTGACTTTCCCAACTCGGATTGGACGAAATGAATGTTGACTCCATTATCTTTAAGCTCTTGGTCGTTTGGTTTGGCGCATCTGACCAATAGCATTCCCTTTCTTCCATTATTTATAAAATGCTCCCAAAATCTGAGAACTATATGACCTCCTCTATTAAAAAAGTTATTTGGATTCTGATTGGCAGAGTTTATGAACAAAAATATTGGAAATTCTTTGATGTGCTTGATTTTCAAATTACGTTTATATGAAGCGTCACTGAGGCCTATGTCTGATTTTAGTAATTTTATGTCAATGTCCTTATTTTTAAAAAAATTACTGATACTATTCAATGTGTTATCTATGTGTGAAAATATGCCTAAACATAATTCATTGCTGAAAATGTCTCTATAATATGATTGTAATTGTTCGTGATTTTTAAAATGGCCACTTCCTTGTTGATAAAATGGTAAAAATATTGGTGCAAATGACTCGCAGTGAAATATGAATGGCCTTTTTAACGACGGAAACGGTGCAGTATGATGCAATTCTATATCGCCAGGAATCATTTCTGTTAGATACTTGTTGGCGCTAAAGAAATACTCTTCATAAGCTTTATTGATTGGGCTGCTATTCTTCCTAGTATGCGTTGAGTATTCAAGATGATTGTTTATAAACATTTTTCTCAGTGTTGGATCTGTCTTTAATAATTCATTGAGCTTGATATTGTCCCATGTGTTGATGGAAATATTCGATGGCTTGTGTTCAAATAGTGCTCTATATAGTGGATGAAACCCATTTAATGGGATGTAATGGCTTAAACTCCAAGGTGCGGCAACTGTTAATTTTACTTTTTCCATTTTATTAGCCCTATGAAGCCGTTAATTTTCTTGCCGAATGTAACTAACCAGTTTTCCTCAATATTTTTAGTTCTAATTTCTAAATCTTTCTCTTTTAATATTATATCTTTTATCGCATCCTCAATATTTGTAAAGAACTTTTTTGAAGATGAGCTAATTTTTTCGTAATGGTTAATAATTTCTGATATTTCGCCTTTGACTGATTCAATTAATATAGCTTGTTCTTTCTGGAATTTCTCTAGGGCTTCATAATTTCTATTTATATCGTCATAAAATTGCCCAAACATTGTCAATGTTTTAGCTTGACTGGCTTCACATGAGTTGTGAAGAGTGATATATTCATGCTGATTGTGATTGAGAATATCAAGTAACTCTGTTCTTAATTGTGATATTTGCTGTAGAAAAATAACTTGATTGGTTTGATTTGCTTCAAACATTGCTTGGCAATTTTCTTGATCTTTTTGTTTTATTTTCATCAGTTCATGTCTGCAATACTGAATTTGTTCATGTGCTTTATCAAAATTTACATCAATGATTTTCATGGCTGATTCGTGAACTTCCGCAATTTGTATTTTTAATTGTGACAATTCTTTATTGTTCTGTAATATGCGATTATTTGCATCTAATAATTCATTGTTGCATATGTTTTCGAGTGATATCTTTGTTGCCTCGGATATATGACGAGTGCGCACCAGTTCATTATTCAGCTCTAATATTTTTGCGCCAATTTGAGCGACAGTGTTAATCTGATCGTTGGAAATAATCTTTATCGAATCTAATTCTTTCTTCCATAGTTGTGATTGTTCTTGTTCAAATTTTAAAAACCGTTGGTTGTTTATTGAAATGCTATCTTCAAATAACATTTGAATGGATAAGTCTGTATTCTCTATTTCTCGCTGAGTATGTGATACTTTATGATCAAGTGCTGATTGTGATTTAGTTGCGTTTGTAAGTATATTGCTGAATCCTGCTGTATATTTCGAGTATATTTTTGAGAATTCTTTTTCTAATCGACTAATTCTGTTTTCTTTTTCTTCTGATTTGATGTTTATCAATTTGTTGAATCGCTGTGTTATTGAGAGGCCGTCAATTTCAAGTTTTAGTTCTGAGATTGTTCCGGTAATTATTAGGTCTTTATGGTTAAACTTGTCGATCAAATCTGACCAATCTACGTATAAATCAACTTCACCTAATGTTTGACGAATTGCTATAAAAAAATTACGAAATTCTATCAAATTGAAACCATGGTAACTGTCAATTATTCTTGGGGTGTCAGTAATTATCCACTCATCGTTCGCGGCATGGTAGATTGCGTCTGCATCGACTAGTTTCTTGCCAAGTGAAATAAGTGATTCAGTACGTTGGTTATAGCTATGACGCCCCATCATCAGGAGCGCTTTTAATTCGTCGATGGTAGGGGCAGAAGGAATGGCCGCAAGTTGCTCGGACGACAGTGTGGCTAAGGGTAGGCGCCCTACATTCTGTGGCAACGCATAGATGCGACCATCGAATCTCACCAAGTTGCAACCCAGAAAGCCACTTTGCAGGGTCATGGGCATTTTGTCGAAGTTTGCTGACGAGTACTTCGGGCTACGCCGTCGCCACGTCTGGTTGTGCGTTGGCAATGCGATGGTGCCGTCGGCGGGGTAACCGAATCGGGTCAGCAGATCTTGGTTGTCATTCAGAAAGTGCTGGATGACCTCCGGAGGCAGCTGTTTGACAAATCCACCAATCTTGCCTTCCCGAAAGGTAGCGGACTCCGGATTGAAGAGTCGGGCTGCAATCTCACGCGGGTTGCCTGGCGCGTGCAGTTTGAGTTGAATGGACCAGATCAGGCGTTGCTGTATATCGCTATCGGCGCCGCCAGCAGCGCCGATCAGTTCTTCGAATGAGAAGCTGATGACATTCGGAAAATCCAGCCACGGTGTGAACGCACCTAGTCGCTCACGCAGTGGTCCCAGCAACCATGGGTCGTTGAGCAATTTGTCGAGGCGAGCCTCGAAACTGTCGTCGGGTAACCACCCTGCGAAGCTGGTCTTGCCATCGCGGTGATAGTAGTGTGCCTCGGAGACGAGGATGTCCAGCGGGTGGCGGTATATGAACAGTGCTGGTGAGCGCATGAAGGCGTGGTGACGATTGCCGAACGGTGCACGACGTACCGAGTCGACAAAGAAGTCGCGGGCGACAGTATGCGAATTGCTGTATTCCAAGCAATACCATTTACCGCCTTCTGGAAATTCGGGTAGCTCAACGGCACCTTCGTAGCCAAGCGCTTCTGCCAGCTCGTAGGCAAGATGTGTACCGGATTTCGGGATGGTGACCAGAAACAATGGGCGCTGCGAAAAATACCAATTGGTCTCGGGCGCGACAACGGTGAGTTCTGGCCTATCAACACAATCCATCAGGGCAGCGGCGAGTTTCTCGCCATCAGTTTCGGTGAACAGGACATATTGCGCCGAAGCCGATTCTTCCGGGCTTAGGCGATTGAGCGGTTGCACCGGCTTGCCACGCTGTGCTGCGTGCTTCACCAGACTCTGCGCAAGCGGAGCGTTGCCTACGATGGCGATGGTGGCATCTGGCTGTTGCGCCCACCAACCCTCCAATGTGGCAATCAGGGCATCCTGCGTTGGGGGGACGAAGCTTAACCGGTTCATGTTGCGGCTCCATTCACCACATCCATGATGGCGTCCAGCGAGTTGGCAACGCGCACGCCCGGTAGATTGGTCACGTCGTCGATTTGCAGATCGATGGGCCCGAGTGCCTGTGGCAAGGCGTAAAAGCGTCCAGCAAAGGTGACAATATTGGTTTGGCCAATGCTGCTTAGAAGCATTGGGTTGCTGTATTGACGGAGCGTGGGTGCCGGGCTGTCCTGCGTCGGGACGGATGTCTCGTTTGCGTCCTGCCGCATGGCCTGTTCAAGGTGTGCATGCCAACTGTCGGCATGATGCGTGTTGGCAAACAGGACGTGTAATGCGGATTTTGTTTCGTTCAGTATGGTTGGCGTCAGTTGGCGAGACATTGTGTTTGGCAGCCAATAGTCAAGTACTGCATTGATTGCAGCGCAGGTGGCTTCCGCCGCTTCCCAGACCGCCATGACCAGCGTGTCATCAGTGCAGGACGATCGCTCGATGCGCGTGTGGGTACGCCAGTCGTATTGTTTAAACGAGAACCGACTTAGGTCTAGATTGGATTTGTTGAAGGCGAATCCGAACAGGTCTTGATCGTGGTATTCATGGAGCACTGTTTTGTTACGAATGGCATTCGCCAGTTTTTGCTGGAATGGGGTGTATTGGTTTTCATCCAGCATACCGATTGGTTCGTAACCAAAATATGTGGTGAGTGTGTCCAGCCCGTGTGCTCGGATCATGTCCAAATGGGTATTGGTCAGCCAATTACGCCAGCCACCCACGATGCCGTGGCCTGTCCGCAAGTTGTGCTTGTGTGCGCCGGTGAGATTTTTATGATCCAACCGCTGCCAGATCTCGTGGGCTTGATACTCGGTTATGGTCAGGTCCAGTTGAGTGGCAATGCGTTGTACGGTTGAGATGGGGGCCGATATCAGGTCTTCCCAACGCATGATCTGGTATTGATCTGCAACGGCCAGGAACTGGGCCATGTATGAGCGGAACGGGGTGAGTAATGCCGCAAAGAAATTCAGGTCAGAAAGCTTATACAGCGCCAACTGCTGACGGATCTGGTCATTGTCCTGATCCGGCGCCAGGAAGCGCTGGATGTATTCGCTGGTCAGTGCGTTCAGCGAGAAGCAGGCTGATGTGACCGTACCTGCGGGGTGTCGCACTGAAGCAAAGCGCTGATACGCACCATAATGGGCGTGTACTGGCCAGTGTGTCGGGCCAACGTGGGAGTGGATGATCTCGTAGTAGTCCAGTACCTCACATGGGTGTGAGGTGATCAGCGTAAAATCACCGTGACCGCGTACGCCAATATACTTACGGAAACAAGCTCTGCTTGTGTCCGCATCATGAAGCCACTTGGGTCCCCCGGTCAATTGTCTGAAATTGGGGTTGTAGAGGAGCTGCCCCGTTAGTCCACGCTGTTCGAAGACTTGGTCAATAGCGACCGTTAGGGCGTCCGATGCCATATCGCAGAAACACTTGAGCGCGTGCCTGCCGGGTTTGGTATCCGGTCGGTAGGGCAATAACTCGGCAATCACGCTAATTAACAGTGTGAATCCTGTCCGGGGGTAACCAATGACTACTGGCGCGCGCGGATTCATGCGAACGATACCTTGGCCCTGCCGGCGGCAAGCGTGACCACTTCGTGTTTCACGTCCAGATTGATAAATCCACATTGGCCATGTGTGCCTGCAAAAGCCAGTCGTGCTACCGAACGCCGTACATCAAGGTACCGGTCTTCGCCACTGGCCAGCTGATTGGAGCCGATATTCAGGAAATACTCGCCACCTGCCAAGTGTGAGGTGAACCGGAACTTGACTGCCATGCAGCATCCTTTCTGACCGGCGAGAAATGGCTGGTTCATCATGGCGAGGTTCGTTCCAAATACATAGGTGCCATCAATTGTTACCAGTGCAAACCCGACAAAGACACCGTCAATGTCTTCATTGAATCGGAGTTTGGCAATGAGCTCGATTTCGGCATGCAGCGGGATTTCAGGCGGATTGAGCTTACCGTTGGCGATCAGATCGAAGTCGATAATGGTGGCGGCGCCATTTCCTATGCGCGTCTCATGCTTGTGGTAATAAGGATGTTCGCAGACGCGATCATGCAAGGTAGGCGCCAGCGCTTGAATTGCTGGTATGGGTTGGGCTAGTGCCTGGGGTTGCCAGTCTTGCACGAGATTGTCCGGTACGGGTTTGCGCGTACCGAATAGCAGGTCCTGATAATGATTGACTGCAAGCTTGATTGGGCCGGCGTAGCTGAGTCTTCCCTGATCGATAACGATGCCGCGGTGGCAGATGCGTAGCAGTGTGTCCGTGCTGTGGGAGACTACCAGGATGGTCTTGCCAGCCTCCATGAACTCGCGGATGCGCTGAAAACAGCGATGTTGGAATTTGGAGTCTCCCACGCTCAACGCTTCATCCACCACAAGAATTTCTGGGTCGATATGAATCGCTGCTGCGAAAGCCACCCTGACGAACATGCCGGAGGAGTAGGTCTTCACTGGTTGATCGAAGAAATCGCCGATATCGGCAAAGGCTTCGATTTCCGGCATCTTATTTTGCATGGCTTGTTGTGAGAACCCCATGATGGAGCCATTCAACAACACGTTCTCGCGGCCAGTGAATTCGGGATTAAAGCCCGCGCCCAGCTCAAGCAAGGCTGAGATTCGGCCTTGCACCTCTACCGTGCCGTGTGTGGCACGCATGACAGCGCAAATGATTTGAAGCAATGTGGACTTGCCCGAGCCATTCTTACCAAGAATACCGACGATTTCACCGCGCCCAACGTCAAACGAAATGTCGCGGAGAGCCCAAAACTCCTGATGGCGCGGTTTCCCGAATGGGTGTAATGCCTCTAGCATCCGTTCCTTGGCAGATTTGAACAGCCGAAATTTTTTCGATACCTGACGAACTGAAATAGCGACTTCCATATCACGACCTATTTTGTTGTCTGCGAATGCAAGCTGAACATTTCATTGCAATCCGGGTTGCCCGACGGGCACCCGGCGCTTTTATCGAAACCCTTACATGACGTCCGCGAACTCGGGCTTCAGTCTGCGAAACACATGCATGCCTGTTAACAGCATGCCCATTGCCATCCCCCAGAAATACAACGTTTGCACCATATTGGGCAGGGTAGGTTGGGGTGAAACGAGTGACGTGCGATAACCTTCCGCCAAATAAAAAACCGGGTTGTAGACCAGCAAGGACTGATAAGACGCTGGCAATATTTGCGCAGACCAGACGATGGGTGTGGCCCAGAAAACGATATTGAGCAGAATGGCAATGGCCTGTGCGATATCGCGGTAGAACACCTGTAATGCCGACAGCAGCCAACCCAGGCCCAACAAGAGTGTGATGGTGCAGATCAGGTAATAGGCCACCATCAGCCGCTCAGGCATGAATGGCACGTTCATTGCCACCATCAGGATACCGAGAACGGCCAGAAAGATGGCATGCGGAAACAGCCCGGACAAAATATGCACGAAAGGAAGTACTTCTGTCGGGAAGACGGTTTTTTTCACCAGGTGTGCGTTGCTGGTGACGGAATGGGTGATGGCCAGCAAGGTGTCGTTGAAAAAGAACCAGGGTACCAAGCCTCCAATGAACCACAGAATGAACGGCGTATCGGCCGGGCCCTGGGCTTTGAATCCAACGGCAAATACGAAGTAGAACACTCCCACGATGGCAATCGGGTGCGCAAATGCCCACAGCGTGCCGCCCAATGTGCCTGCGTACCGGCTTTGCAAATCGCGTCCTGCCATGGCAAGCACCATGGCGCGGTGCTTGCCAAGTTGTCGGAAGAAGTTGGCAAAGGAAGACGTGTTGTGCGACAAATTCATCATCAGGTCCTGGTAAACATTAACAGTTCTCAACCATGCCAACGGCCGCAGCGGGCGCTGCCAAGTCATGGTTAGCTGGATGCGATGTTGCTGGTGCTGCCGAGCATTCGGCGGCATCTACGATCAGTTCGGCAAATGCCAGTGAGCTGGTGAATGCGGGTGAAATTGCGTTCAGTACATGCAATGTGTTCGGCGTACGCGCCAGGATGTAATCCATCTCCAGTTTGCGTGTTCGCGTGTTGATTAATTGCGGCCGAATGCCTGCTTTAGGTGTGGCAATCATGTCCCTTGCGTCGAGCGAGGGTATCAATTTGCGTGCCGCAGACAGGAAGTTGTGTTTCCAATACTTGCTGATTTCGGCATGTGCCAATTTCCGGAAGTTGCCGTCGTTGCGCAGATACATACTCATCAGCTGGCGGCTAATCGCAGCTGCTTCATTCAACTGAATGCCATGCAGCTTGTCGTAATTCTCGCGGCCAAAGGCTGGGATGGCAGTGGGGCCGATATAAACTTCGCCAGAAATGACGCGGGTCAGGTGCACGCCCAAAAAGGGTAGAGTGACATCTGGAACGGGATAGATATTGGCCCTAATTTTTGGATTGGCTGCGGCGTTGAGTTTCCAATAAATCCCTTTGAATGGCACCAGGGCATAGTCCTCAGCTTGGCCAAAACACTTGGCGATGGTGTCGGCATAGGCACCGGCACAGTTGTACAGGAACCCATAATGCACATCGCCAAGCGATGTGTTCAGGCTGCCGGACGGGCGAATGGTACGTACCACGCAGTCCAGTAGAAACTGTACATTTTGCGCGGCTAACATCTCATGTAACCGCTTGACCACCGCCACACTGTCAATGACCGCCGTGGTTGGGCAATGGATGGCAGCCGGGCCGTCGGTGGCATAGGGTTCGATTTCCCGCAGAATATGATGATCGATCAGATGCGCTTCAATGCCATTTTCGCTGGCATTTCGAAGCAGTTTTTGGACGGTTGGCAATTGCGAGTCATCTGTGGCGAGAATGACCTTGCCGCATTGCGAAAATGCGATTTTTTCCGTCCTGGCAAATTCCAGCATGCGCGCCGCGCCCCTGGCGCATACTTTGGCTTTCAACGTATCACTGCCGTAATAGATGCCGCAGTGCAAGACACCACTATTGCGGCCACTGGCATGCATGCCGGGTCGGGCTTCTTTTTCCAGCACGGCGATGGATGCATGGGCGTATCGCTGCCGCAATTCGAGTGCAACGGTGAGGCCGACTATGCCGGCCCCGATGACCACGAAATCGAACGTCTTTGTGTGCATGGTTACCGCACTTCAATCAAACGTTGCCATAACGGCTGTTCTTGATCATGGTGTAACCCTTGATCAATTCCTTGATGCCTTGATCCAGTCCGACACTGGTCCGGAAACCCGTGGCCTCCAGCTTGGCGTTGGAGACAACGTAATTGCGTTGATCTGGGTCGTTACCGACCGGCGCTTCCACAAATACGAAGTTCGGCACCTGTTTTTGGATGCGCTCACAGAGTTCTTTTTTGGAGACGTTCGCTTCCGTCAGACCCACGTTGTAGATTTGGCCCTTCATGCTGTCGAAATGATCAATGCCATGTAGGAACGCACGGGTTACATCGCGTACATGGATGTAATTGCGCTTGAAGTGGCTTTCAAACAGTACGACAAATCGGTCGTAGACGGCGCGATAGGTAAAGTCATTTACCAATAGGTCGATACGCATGCGTGGCGACATGCCGAATACCGTGGCTAGGCGAAAACTGATGGCGTTGGCGTTCTCCATCAGTGCTTTTTCGATCTCGACTTTGTCGATGGCGTATTTGGAAATGGGCCGTAGCGGTGAGTCTTCTGAGCAGAAATTGTTTTTGTCACCGGTGCCATAGGCGCTGTTGGTAGTAGGCATCAACACGCGTTGCTCTTTTGAGACATGCTTGAGCATCATCAGAATGGCATCATGGTTGACGGTTTGCGCACCAACCGGGTCTTGATTACAGAGCGGCGCACCAACATAGGCCGCCAACGGGATGATGATGTCCGACTCTTTAACTAGTGGCCTGATGGTGCTTTCGATGCGGATATCGCCTTTGACAACAGCAAAGTTGGGGTGATGGCAAACGTGATTGAGGCTGCTCTGCTGATACATGAAATTATCCAACACCACCACGCGATGACCCGCGTTTAGTAGCTCCGGCACTAAGGTGGAACCAAGATAGCCTGCGCCACCAGTGACAAGGATGTTGTAGCTCATGTGTTGTGCTCCCGTGTTATCAGTTATGTGCTTTTCAGAAACGGACTTAGTCACCGAAGATGGCGCGTTCCACGCATTCGCAAAGCGAATGGGCCAATACAATGTGCAGCTCTTGAATCGTGCTGGTCATCTCACCTGGTACAGCAATGCAGTAATCGGCTGTTTCCTTGCAAGGGCCACCACCGCGTCCAGAAAACGCAATCGACGGCACCCTCTTGTTTCGACAGGTCTCCAGCGCCAGCAAGATGTTGGGTGACTTCCCAGACGTGGTAATGCCGAGGAACACATCCTTGTCAGTCATCTTGCCCAGTATTTGCCGGGCAAAGACCTGCTCATAACCGTAGTCGTTACCGATGGCAGTCAGGATGGAGGTATCGACCGTCAACGCTTCTGCGGCCAGCGGTGCACGGTCGCGAGCCAGCTTGCTGACGAACTCGGCAGCAAGGTGCTGCGCATCGGCTGCGGAACCACCGTTGCCGGCGATATACAAACGCCCTCCTTGGCGGTAACGGCTGACCAGCATATCTACGGCGCGAGTAAAGGTTTGCAGGGTGGCGTCGTCTTGCAGCAACACCTGTTTGGCTTTGATGGAGGCCGCCAGATTGTGTTTCAGCACATCGGTTGTGTTCAGCATCTTGTTTTGTCCTTAACTGATCATGTCAGCTGCGCGCGCGTAATCGGCTGGCAGGCCGATATCAACGAATCGGCCGTCACATACCATGCCAAACAATCTGGCGCCCTGTCGTTGCAGTGCAGGCAACAGGTCATCCTCAAATGACAGCTTGATCCCGGCCTGGAAACACCCCTGCATCAGACCACTGGGGTTCAGTACGTACACACCACCATTGGCAAAGGAGCCTACAGCGCTTTTGCCTGATTTGAGCGCCAACACCTCGCCATCCTCGGCAATCGTCATACCCATGTAGCGATCTGCTTCGTTGGCACGAAACAGCGAGAAGCTCAAATCTGCTTGCCGATGTCGGTGGAAGGCGGTCAACTGGTCCAGTGCCACTTCAAAGTAGGTATCGCCATTCAACAACAGGCAAGGCTGCAGACTGGCCAACTTGCCCAACGCCAGTAATACGCCCCCACCTGTACCCAGTGGTATGTCCTCGATGGCGTATTGGATGGGTGCATTGCGGTAGTGCTGGCCAAAATGGTCCATGATCGCTTCCCGACGGTAACCCACCGATAGAATGAACTGATCGATGCCTTGCCCTATCCAGTAGTCCATCTGCTGTTCAAGAAACGGTCGGCCATTGATGGGGGCCATGGGCTTGGGCAAATCGGGCACGGCCGAACGCAGGCGCGTGCCCAGACCACCAGCCAGGATGATGGCGGTTTGAATTTGCATGACTTAAATGTTGTTCACGATGCGGCATATTTCGTCAATCTCGTCATTGCGAAGATCGGGAAAATTGCCAATGTAGAAGCCAAAGAAGTGGACATGCTCGGTTTCCGGGAATTCTCGGTGATAGCCATCCGGCACAATGGATTCCAAGTAGGGTTGACGTAGCTGATTGCCGCCGCCCGCGCTGCCGCGACGGAATTCGATCCCGGATTCCTTCATGGCGCTCATCACGCACTGAACCAAGCGGTTGTCGGCTTTTTGCAGAATCAGATTGAAGGCATAGTTGCTGGCGCCTTCCAGCCTGAAATCGATGCGGTACTTGGCCGGGTCGATCTGATTGAGAAAGCGCTTGAGGTTGTCAGCTCGCCGTGCCACATTTGCATCCAGCCGCTTCAACTGGCTACGGCCCAAAATTCCTCCGATCTCGGTATTGCGTACGTTGTAGGCAGGGTAGGCAAAAATGAAATCTGGGTTCAATGCTGGGTTGGCTTGTTGGAACCGGGCGCGAACAGCAGGGTCGTTTGCCTCGCGCACCATGCCGTGAGAACGCAGCATGCGGACTTGCTGGTAGACGTCAGGATCGTTGGTGCAGACCATGCCGCCCTCAATGGTGCTCATGTGGTGTGCATAGTAGAACGAGAAGTTCGAGATCCAGCCGAAGCTACCAACGCGTTGCCCGTTGTGGGTTGCGCCGTGCGATTCACACACATCTTCAATCAATGGAATGTTACGTTGACGCAGTGCGTTCAACAGTTCGTCGGTCAGACCATTGAAACCCTGGGCATGCGTCAGGAATACTGCCCGGGTCCGATCAGTGATTTTCGCCAGAATCTTGTGGGTATCCATTGCCAGTGTGTGCGGATCAATATCTGCAAATACCGGGGTAAAGCCATTTTGCAAAACCGAAGCAATATCAGACACCCAAGTCAGAGGGGGGACGATCACTTCACCACCTTCCGGATGGCGAATCTTGAGGACGGCCATGCTCAGCAGGTTGGCCGACGCGCCAGAGTTCATGAATATGCTGTATTTCACCCCCAACCACTCAGACCATTCCTCCTCGAACGCACGGACATTGGCGCCATGAGTCAGGATGGGGTCTTCCTGCTTCAGGTACTCAATGACTGCATCAAGGTCTTCACGCAGGATGTTGTTGCGCATCAGCGGAAATTTCATTGCTACTCCCGATAACTCTAGTTGTTGAGGACAGGTACACGGGCTTCACAAGGCAGTGCCTCAATGAAGGCGTTGATTTGGTTGAATGCGGTTCCTGGGCCGATACCCACCTGCTCGTGCAATTCCGCGCGGCTTCCCAGCTCAAACCGGTAACGGCCTTCCACGCCAATATTGAGCAGCTTGGTCGTCAAGCCCTGACGGGCGATGAATTCAAATAGCATCGAATCCATTCCGCCGCGGCCCCGGAAGCCTTCTTCCAGGCTGACGATGCCTTTGTAGTGATTCAGCAAGGTAGCAAAGGCATCGCAGGCAAAATGCGACAGGTCGAACAGGTCGACTACCGCAATATCGATGCCTTCCTCGGCAAAACGATCAGCAATCTTGAGCGCGCTGTGCAGCATGTAACCCGTGGCTACTAGGCAAATCTGCCCCTTTTTGCGGTGGATATGAAAGCCGGGCTCCATGTTGGGTGCGCCGTGCTCATACAACACGGGGAGTACTTGAGCATCCAGCCGCAGGTATTTGGGTCCGGTGTGTTTGATGCAGCGGTCAAACAAGGCGGCTGCTGTCAAGTGATCGGCGGGTGACAGCACGTTGAAATTTGGCAATGCGCGCATTAAGGTCAGGTCTTCATAACATTGATGTGTTGGGCCCGATACAACATAGCTGTAACCGGCACCTACACCGATCAGATTTACATTCATCGGTCGAACGGTTGACAGCAGCGCCAGACTGATTCGAATCTGTTCGTAACAGCGCATTGTGATGAATGGGGCGATGGCATAGGCGAACACTTTGTAGCCTTCCAGGGCCAGCCCAGCCGAGACATTGATCAGATTCTGTTCAGCAATACCGACATTGACGAAGCGATTCGGAAAATCTGCACGGATCTTATCCAAGATCGGCGATCCAAAGTCTGCGCAGGTAAAGAAGATGCTGCCATCCGTCGCCATGGCTTCCCACAGCTGATTGAGTAGCGCGTCCCGCATCGGCAAGGGTTTGATGGTCATGGGTTCTGCTCCAGCAGGCTGTCGATCAGCTCGGGCTTGGGGTTCATGATGTGGCTGAGTGGAGCGTTTTCCAGACCAGGCACACCATGTCCTTTCAGGGTGCGGGCAATCAGCGCTTTGGGCTGCCCTTTGCGGCGCTCTTTCATATCCAGCAAGGTTGCCTGAATGGCATCGACATCATGGCCGTCCACCGCTTGGCATGCCCAACCAAATGCGGCCAGCCGCGTCGCTAAGTCATTGTGCGAAACAATATCGTCGGTGTAACCCAACATGCTGATTCGGTTGTCATCCACAATCAGATGCAGATTGTCGAGCTGGTGCTGTGAGGCGAACATGATGGCCTCCCAATTTGCGCCTTCATGCAGTTCACCATCACCTGCCACCACAAAAATATTGGGATCGCTCCCCTTGCGTTGCAAGCCCAGTGCCATGCCGGTTGCAACTCCCAAACCATGGCCCAACGAGCCGTTGACGGTTTCGTAGCCAGGGATGACCGGGTCCGGTATGCCACCTAGAAAACTGCCCGTCTTGCAGACGTTTTGCAGTTCGTTCAGTGGGAAATAACCTAGGTCTGCCAGGATGGGATACATGCAGATCGAACCATGTCCCTTGCTGATGATGCAGCGATCCCGCCGCTCTGCCAGTGGTTCTTCCGGGTTGAAGCGAATGACGCCGCCGTAATAGAGCGCCACGAAAATGTCGATGGCCGACAATGACGACGCTAAACGGGTTTCCGGCGCGCGGCGATGAATAGCGAGCGTTTCACGCCAAACCCAATGCGATTTCTCGCGGAGATTGATGCATTCGGTGATCATAGGCAGGCCTCCAGCAGCGCTGCATGCTCGACATACCACTGATAGGTGTTGCGCAAACCGCTGTCGAAATCAATCGTGGGATGCCAACCAAAGTCATGCAGACGAGTGCTATCCAGCAACTTACGCGGCGCGCCATCCGGTTTGTTGGTATCCCAGACGATTTCACCTTCGTAGCCCACCACCATTGCGATGCGCTGCGCCAGTTCGCTGATGGTGTAGTCTTGGCCGGTACCCAGATTCACGGGTAGCGACAGGCGACTGGTATCGCGATTGAGTAACATCAAGCAGGCATGGGCAATGTCATCGGCGTGAATGAACTCACGGCGTGGTGCGCCCGTTCCCCATAAGGTGATACTGTTGGCACCGGTTCGCTTGGCCTCATGAAAGCGCCGAATCAATGACGACAACACGTGACCAGATGTGGGGTCGAAGTTGTCATTTGGGCCGAATGCGCTGTTGGGGATGACGGGAATAAACCGCGCTTCCCCATATTGCTGGTTGTAGGCCAGGCACAGTTGCAAACCAGCCAGTTTTGAAATGGCATAGGCCAAGCTGGTTGGCTCTGGCTTGCCTGTCAGCAGCATGCATTCGGCCATCGGTTGCGGGCATTCACGGGGGTACATGCACGATGATCCGAACAGGATGAGCTTCTGCACGCCGAAGCGGTGTGCAGCTTGCAACACGTTCAGCTGGATGGCGAGATTGGCATTCAGAAAGTCCGCGGGAAACGTCTGATTTTCGACAATACCGCCGACCCGCCCGGCTGCCAGAATGACATACTCCGGTTGATGCCGGGCAAAGAACCCATTGACGGCGTCCGGCTTCGTCAAATCCAGCTCTGCATGGTGGGCCAGCAACAGGTTGCCATATCCCGTTTGTCGCAGGCGCCTTACCATGGCCGAGCCGATCAACCCCTTATGGCCCGCAATATAAATTGAAGAGGTTAGCTCCATCCTACAATCCATTAGGTTGATACAGCACAACGCGACTACCCGCGTCTTCGAAATTGAAAGGCACGTGCACTAGGTTTTTGAGCCGCTCACGAATCGCTGCGTGCTTTCCCGGTTTGGCGAACAACAACAGGAACCCACCTCCGCCAGCACCCAGAATCTTTCCGCCCGTGGCACCTGCGCATTGCGCCTCTTCATAAAGCTGATCGATTTCGGGTGTGGATACTTGTTTGGAGAGACTACGTTTGTAACGCCAGCTGGTATCCAGCAATTTGCCGAATTCATCAATGGGGTGTTTGGTGTCCTGCAGGATGTGAATACCCTCATCCACCATTTCGCGCATTTTGCTCAGCTCGGTGGTGCGATTCTTCAAATTGTCGATCTTGGATTTTGCAACATCGGAAGCAATGCGGGAGACGCCCGTAAAACACAGCATCAGGTGATCTCGCAGCTCCTCACGCCGTGCTGCTGGTAATACGACGGGGGCGACATCAAAATTGCCGTCCTTTTTGAATTCGATGCGGTTGAAGCCACCATAGGCCGCTGCGATCTGATCCTGCGAGCCTACGTTTTCACCAATCACGTTCTGCTCAATGTGGATGGCGTCTTTGGCAAGCGAGTCCTTATTGGTCATGTGGCCCCGCAAACTATACAACGCATGAACCAGGCCAACGGTAAAAGCAGAACTCGATCCCAAGCCGCTTCTGGCAGGTAGATCGCCATCGTGGTGAATTTCGAGCCCATCGCCTATGTTGGCCCAGTTCAAAATGGCTCTGACTGCGGGGTGTTCAATTTCGCTATTGTGGATGACATTCTCAATCCGCGAATAAACAATACGGTGCTTGTGCTCAAAAAAAGGTGGCAGGCGCCGGCAAGTGATATAGCAAAATTTATTGATCGTGGTGGACAATACCGCACCGCCATGATCACGAAACCAGCCGGGATAATCCGTACCGCCTCCAAAAAAGGAAACTCTAAATGGTGTTCGTGTGATAATCATGATGCTCCTCAGTCGCCAAGTAGTTTGCGTTTAAGAGGAATGCTGGCCATATCTTCCACATTTTTGCGTTCGGTCATACCAAATCGGTTTTCGACCAAATCAAGATATGCCGGATTGGTGAAGTAATGTTTCCAGGCCTCGTCTCTAAATTTCAACACCTCCTGCGATGTCAGGTACTTGGTAGGTAGTGGTTGGCTCTCATAAGACAGGAAAGCAAACCCTTCGTAGGAGTCCGGTAACGACCAGTTATTCTTTTTGGCCATGTGGTACATCGGACTACCCGGTAGTGCCTGGCACGGATACATATTGGCCATTTCGGTATTGAGCTCCATGGCCAAGTCCAGTGTTTCCTGCATGGTTCCCAGATTGTCATCCGGGAAACCAAAAATATAGTTGCTGATAATATTGATGTCTGCATCGCTGATGGTTTTACAGACATCACGGATATTTATTTCCTTGAACGAACCTTTTGATACTTCCTGGCGAACCATCTGATTGCCAGCTTCTACACCTAGTGCCAGCCAATTAACCCCAGCACGTTTGAATAACTCCAGCATTTCTTTGCGGACTGTGTCTACCCGAGAATAGGTCCACATATTGAATCCAAATTCTTCCGCGACGGCATTTTCCAGTACGGGTACATAATACCGGCGATTCAGAAAGAACATTTCATCACTGATACGTAGTGTCTTCACTCCCATATCGGCCAATTTGCGCATTTCGCGATTGACCCAGGCCGGGCTCCAGAAGCGCATCCCGCGCGAATGGGATGCATTGATATCGTCATCGTTGTCGACCCGATTGACGATATTGATCATGCAGAAGTCACAGCCGAAATTGCAGCCCAGCGAGGTATAGATGGCTGCAAACGGCGTTCGCTTGCCATGGTCGAATTCGGCATGCCAGAAGTGCGCCCGGTAGAGATCGAGCGGCTTTTCCTTGTATGGCAGCAAGTCCCATGCGTAACCAGGAAGGTCTTCGTCCATGCGGTCCTGCGGGACCACGCCCTGTGGTTCATTCAAGGTGGGGATCAGAAACCCGGCTGGGCCACGTTTTTTCCAGCCAATTCCTTTGATATGAGGCAGGTCATCTGCCAAGTTACTCTTCAGCAGGTTGTGGAGCGCATAAACGCCCTCATTGAGCAATACCAAATCTACACATTTGTGGGACAGCACTTCCATCGGCAATGCGCTGGTGTGCGAGCCGACAAAGCAGATTTTGCAGTTGGGAATGGTTTCTTTTAGTGCACGGCCCAGCGCCAATGCACCAATCATGCTCGTGGTGCCGGAGTTTGGGTTCTGTCCATACACCACGAAAACAATCAGCCTTGGATTCAGCTCTTCGACCCGTGCGACAGATTGGGAGAGGGTAAGCCGCTCTGCGTCGCAATCCAGTATGCCCACACCAAAGCCTTTTGAACGGCACGATTCTGCAAGCAGCAATGACCACGTCGGTGGTTCAATCGCTGAATAGACTTTGGCGAGCCCTTGATAGGCCTTGGCTGATGAATCCGGGTTGATGAATAGCACGTCCATTGATTATCGCCACCCCAATGTGAAAGAGAGTTAGCATTGCCAAGCCAAAACCAGGCCCTAGCAGACTGATAAAATCAGGCTGC
Organism: Chitinivorax sp. B; assembly: GCF_005503445.1. Classification (NCBI taxonomy): domain Bacteria; kingdom Pseudomonadati; phylum Pseudomonadota; class Betaproteobacteria; genus Chitinivorax; species Chitinivorax sp. B. Next base: position 91,372 of record NZ_SCOH01000018.1, read on the forward strand.
GATATTCAACCGTAATTCAGAATACGGGCGGTACCAGTCAATCGGACGTGATGTAATGTCCAGTTGACCAGATTATTCAATCAAGGTCATGTTGACTGATTGAATTTGATGGCTTGCGTTTTTCTTATGTAAAGCGATTACAGGCTATTTAGCGATTCCGTCTACGTGGTCATGTAGATCGAATACCGTAGCCAGATAGTGTCATTGCATTTGATGAATGCGTACTGCAATGAATCAAACTCGTTTGGGAAGGGATTTTTTCCTAATCATGGATTAAGCCCTTGCCAAGCTTCACTTCGTCAATACTAACTTCGCGAAACAACAAGTTACGATTAATGCAATTTGGAAGTAAGCATCTCAAAAACCAAGAGATGTAGACTACTGAACAAGAAGCCAATACCCGAACCGTGATGCTGTATAGCTTTCCTCCAGATTTACAGCTAAGTAAAACGGAATGCCACTTCTACAACAAACGTCGATACCGCTTTATTTTTTGATATACAAGAAAATGTGGTATTGCAAGCACACCTGTCATTAAAAGGAAACAGCGGACAGGTAAGAGCATTTTCAAAACAGTTTCAAACCAATTTGAGAGAGCCGCGCCAGTGCTTGCTTCACTGTTTACTAGCCTAATACACCAATCAACTTTCCGCCAAATAGATTTGATTGTCAGCACATTGTTATTTACTTTTATTCAAGTATTTGCAAGCCTTTGGCGTGGTGTCGAATCCTGTTAAGTATCTGGTATTGCAAGACATTATGTCGGATTATGACAAGTGTGTGATCTGGATCCAGGCGTTACTGGGCCTGAAACAGGTGTACAACCTGACGTTGCGCGGGCTACAAGGTTTCGCGAACAGCTTGGGCAAACTTGCCCGTGCCCGACTACACCACACTGAGTCATCGCACGCAGGCGCTGGAGGTCATCTTACCTGCATCGAAACGAGCCATCGCATCTGCTGGTCGATAGCACCGGACTGAAGGTCTTCTGCGAAGGAAAATGGGAGGTGCGCAAACATGGCTATACCAAGCGCCGTACCTGGCGCAAGGTCCATCTGGCGACGGACGCTAACACCGGTCAGATTTGCGCGGCCTTGATGACCCACCAAGATGTCACGGATGGGGAAGTGTTGCCCGACTTGCTGGCACAGCTACTGACTGACACGTCGATTGACACCCTGGGTGGCGACGGCGCTTATGACAGCAAGTCATGCCATGCCGCCATTGCCGCTCGTGGTGCGACCTGTCATTCCGCCTCAGGAGGGCGCTGCCTGGCGTAATGCAGCGATTGCGGCCATCGAGACCTGCTGTCGGCGCGAATGGAAAATCGCGAGTGGTTATCACCGACGTCTGCTAGCCGAGATCCTGATGTACCGGTTCAATATGTTGACAGGACCTTGCCTGTGGGTACGCAAGGTGGGCTCTCAGTCTACCGAGTGTCTATCCGTGTGGGTATGCTCAACCGCATGACGCTCCTCGCCCGCCCCCAGTCCGTCCTGACCACAGTGTTTTCATGCTCAATTTATGCAACAACGCCGTTGACCGGGTACGAAAGTTTGCAGATTGGGTATGAGGAAATGAATCTTGCGATGGTGCTAAATCTGAGCAATCTCTTCACCAGATTGGTCCAAATGCTAGGGAAATCAAGCACCATTTTGGGCTCGATTGCGTGGTAGGCATTGAACCATTGGATCAGTCCGGTCACGAGGGGGACGGTAAATAGGGCTGCTATTTTACGTGGCATTTTTTGGGCATGGCGTTTTGATAGCCGTCGCAGGCCGATCAAGCATCGGCTTGCCATCGTGTGTGCATTGGTTGGTGCTTGGGTTAAACTGCCGGGGCAGTATTGCAGTGCGCAGTCGTAAGTGGAGAGCCGGCCAATCCGGTATACCAGTCAATACGAATCACAGAAGGAATGCTTCTGATGCGACACAATACGCTTTTCCCGAATCGGACCTTGTCCAGCAGTCAACCAGCTTCTGTTGCCAATGCCACATGGCACGACACCCTTAATTTACGGAATACCAGCTCTTTTCTATTATTTGGCGCTCACCAGAACACTGAGGGTGGATTGCAACTGCCCCTGTCCGGTGAAGTTGAAACAGTAGGCGACATCGATACGATAAATCAGCTGCAGTGCAAAACGTTTGTTGTGGCTGGAACAGGACAGACCTGTTTTGATTTTCGCGGCTGGTCAATCGACTTTTCCATGGTGGTGCAGGCTTCGCGCGTTGCCGATGGCATGTTATTTGCCGTCCCGGACAAGGGGGCGCCGAATTCTGACGTTTTACACGCGCTGCAGGTTGCGGCCATGTGCAAAATCCGCCAAATCGGCATCCTGTTCGAACACGGTGCCGACCCCGCGGCCGAAATGCACTGGCGAAGCGTACTGAGTCAGGCAGGTATCCAGCAAATTGACTTGATTCCTGCGATAGAAGACATCCTGCCTTGGTTAGCCACCTTGGAAAACAATTTCCTGCCCATACAGCCGGTTTTCGGTGGATTGGTGATGCTGGCCGAGCCTGATAACGAGCGAGTGCTTAACGTGTGCGGCGCGGTGGTCGAAGGGCAGATCCAGGTGGACGATGCGATCCGCTGCATGCGATCAGGGCTGATTGCTACTGTGCAGCACATCGATGTGGATTGCGAGCGGCGTAATATGGCCCAAGTGGGCGAGCGTGTCAGCATTTTGCTTGACAGACCTATGCAGGCCGCCCCGATGGAGGTCATCACGCATGAAAACGGCTCACTGACCAGCTCTGACAGTTTTGCAGTACGGTTACATTGGCTGGAGGCTGGCGCCATGACCTCTGCAATGCGCTACATGATCAAAGTTGGTCATCAGCATGCAACGGCTCTGCTGACACGTTTTCCAGTCGAAAAAAGCATGGTTGGGATTGTGCCAGACAGTAGCTGGATGCATGGCATGGTCGAGACAAATATCCCCTTGATCATTGAAGTGAATGCACCACGACACTTTTTTGGGGGGCTGACATTGCACGATGCCGCAACGCAACGATTGCTTGCGTTTGGTGCCATCGAAGAAAATTTGCGACAAACTCGTCATGTCCACCACCAATCGCTGACAGTGAATCGTGACCGCCGTGAAGCACTGAAAGGTCATCGCGGACGGGTGATCTGGTTCACTGGGCTGTCCGGTTCCGGTAAATCCACCTTGGCCAATGCATTGGATACTGAACTTCATGCACAGGGATATCACACCTATATATTGGATGGCGACAATATTCGCCAGGGCTTGAATAAAGACTTGGGTTTTTCTGACGAGGATCGAGTTGAAAATATTCGTCGGATAGCGGAAGTCGCGCGCTTGATGCTGGATGCGGGCCTGATCGTGATGACGGCCTTTATTTCGCCGTTCCGGCGGGATCGTGAACTGGCCAGAGCATTGATCGAGCCAGAAAATTTTGTGGAGATATATGTCAGCACCGCGCTGAATGTGTGTGAGCAGCGTGATGTAAAAGGGTTGTATCGCAAAGCGCGGGCAGGGGACTTGCCAAATTTGTCTGGGGTGGGCAGTCCCTACGAGGCACCTGATGAACCCGCGCTCATACTGGATTGTGGAAAGATCGAAGTCGACGAGGCTGTCAATGCCATATTGCACCATCTGGGCGCCGCCTCACGTTGTTCAAGAACGTATTGTCGGGATGTCGAAGTCGGCATCGCCGACGGCCCACCTACTCGGGCTTGATGCGGGTCGCGCGCCTCGCCACCTGAAAGTCGGCGGTGTCGTCGCTTGATGGTATCGCAATGTGGCTGAGCCTGGTATCCAGACCGACAAGTCGAGTGGCAGGTTGATGTTCCACGCTGATTGCCGTTCAACATATAGATGGAAAAAAACACAGCGACCAGCCTGATTAAGAGCCGCTAACAAAACCCAGCGAAGTGGTTCTGGTTAGGCATGCAAACGAAGGCAGTACGAGCGTATGACAAGTTTGCATAACACCACCAGAAGGGTTTTGTTAGCGGCTCTAAATGGCTTAAGCTTGCGCCTTAAAGTCAACCGCCTCTCATTACTTCATGCAACGTCGCCTGTTCTTGCAATGGACTGCCGCTCTGGCTCTGACTGGATGCGGTAAATTGCCTCGCCTGGGTTTGCCGATTCAGGTGTACTACCCTGGCATGCAAGCAGGCCACATATTGCGTGACAAACCATCAACATCTCCGCCAACGATGAGGCTGAAGGTTGGCACGGTCATTGTTGGCAGTGGAATCGGCGGTTTGATGGCGGCATGGAAACTATGGCGGGAGGGGTATCGTGATCTATTGCTGATCAGTGGCCCCGAGCTGGGTGGCAATGCTGCTGGCGGGCGCTTTGGCAATATTCCCTATCCGCGTGGCGCACATTACCTGCCGCTTCCATCGTTGGAATCCACCCATATCCGTGAGATGCTGCAAGATGTGGGCGTGATTGAGCGCGATGCTTTCGCAACACACCCCTATTACGATGAAACGGCTATCTTGCACGGCCCGGAAGACCGTCTGTTATGTAACGGCCAGTGGCAAGATGGCATCATGCCTACTCATGGTGTGGATGAAAATGAACGTATGCAGCAACAGCGTTTTGTCGATCAGATGGAGACACTGCGTCACGCCATGGGAGCGGATGGCCGTAGGGCTTTTGCTATCCCAATTGCACAGGCATCAGCCGACCCGGTGTGGCGGCGGCTGGATCGGCTATCTTTCAAGGCTTGGTTGATCCAACAGCGTTATACCGCCCCCAGCCTACACTGGTATGCCAACTATTGCTGTCGCGACGACTATGGTGCAGATTATGACCGAATCTCGGCCTGGGCTGGCCTACACTATTTTGCTGCTCGTGGTGGCCATGCCGCAAATGCCGCCGATGGTGTGTTGCTGACCTGGCCAGATGGCCTGCATGATTTGGCCAAGAAGCTGATGGCCAGGCTCGACCCAGGTTGCCTCTTGGCAGGAAGTGCCTTTCGGTTGGTGCCGACCACTCAAGGCGTCGATGCCTGGATACAAACTGAAGATGGCCGCACACTTCGTATACAAGCGGACCATGGTGTTTGTGCATTGCCGTTGCACGTGGCAAAGCACATTATCCCCAACTTGGCCGACTCAGGGTTCCACCCGATACAGCACATGCCATTGCATGCCCCGTGGCTGGTGTCGAATTTTCTGCTGGATGGTTTTCCAGCCGAACCAGAACATGCGCCATTGGCGTGGGACAATGTGGTTTACCAAGGCAGGGGCTTAGGCTGGGTCGTGGCAACCCATCAATGGATTCGTGCCGCCAAACCGGAACAGACGGTGTTTACGGCATACCATGCTTTGGCCGATGGCGAGCCGGCCGATACCCGCCGCTGGTTACAAAAAGCATCAGCAGATGAGTTGTATGAACTGGCGGCCTGTGATCTGGAACAAGCTTATGGCTGGCGATTGAGGCGTCACCTCAAGCAGCTGGAGATTACGGTGCGTGGCCATGCCATGGCCTCACCTACGGTCGGCTTTCTTGATAACCCTGGTTTGACCGCCTTGCGCCAAGGTTGGGGAAGACTGCACTTCGCTCATGCGGACCTTTCGGGGTACTCTGTCTGCGAAGAAGCGGCGTGGTGGGGGTATCAGGCTGCACACCGTGTGTTGGCTGGATAAACAGCCGTTATCGTTGCACAATGGCTGGTGACAGTGAAAGCGTGTGTTCAAGCAAACGCTGCCCCTTGGCCTGATAAAAACGGTTAAGAAAATGTGTGATCGAATCCACACTGACCACATCAATCTTGCCCGCCCAGCGCAGTGCGTCCGGGTGGTCGTCAAATGCGATATTGGCTCGCGTTGCTCTGCCACCTAGACGTTTCAGCATCGAGATTTGTAACCGTGATGGCTGATAGTCATTTGCCTTTAACCAAGCCTGTGCAGCGTGTCGATTCTGGACGGGAGGATCATCTGCCAGCGCCGCGGCCAGCGTCTCGATGACCCAACCGTTACTATTCTGATATTTGGTCGAAAAAGGGTAGGCCAGCATATTGTAGGCTGGCTCATGTAGCCGGGTTGCGCCAGTATTGGTCAATAGCGGCTTGAGTCGTGCTTGTGTGTCGCGAGGCAGCAGGTAGATCCCGGCATCGTACCGATACAGATCATCCGCAAAAAAATTGGCCAAACCTTGAATGAAAATACCGGATCGAGCCGAATTGCATTCATTCAGTTCATGCACCACAGTCCAAGGCCCAGATGGGTGCTCACGTATGATCAAGCCAGCATGGGAATAGGTCAGTCCATACGCGGACAAGTCCTGTCCTACTCGGGCGAGCAGTGCTACTTGTTCATCAGTCTTGTCCAGCCATTGCTTGACCTGATCCGCCAAGGCAAAGGCTTGTGCCATGTTGGTGGAATGGGGTAGCTTGCTGCAACTTTGCCCAGCCTGCACCGGTAGGCTGACCAGCAGTATTGTGCAGCAGGTTACGCAGGCCTGCTTCACTGGCTGACCTTTTCGCTGCGATATAACGCAGCCCCTTTTTCATTCGGCACGAACAGATCCGGGCCATCCTCCGCAAACTGCACCCGAACGCCAGTATCCTGACGAGCCAAGTTCATTTGCTGCTCTGGTTTGATCGTTTTGTCACCCAGCGCTTCTTTTGGAAAGGTCAGTTTGACCGGCTCTGCCTGCTTATCCGCTTGCACGGCGACATGTACTTCGTTTTTGTTGGGTTTGGCCTCAATAACTTTGGAGTGATTTGGGGCGCGTTCAAGGTTTTCCGATAATGTGACCCAGCCATACCAGCTCAACAGGATTGATACGGCAGATACAGCCGAGGGGAAAAATGAAATGTCTTCTGCATCGCCCGCCCAGGTAATGGGCGATATAGTCAGCGTGCTCAAGAGCACAATACTCAGCATGGTATGCTTGAACATGATGAACCGCCAAGATTCACAAATTAAGTCAGGGCGTTGAACAGCCCATTCCCCATCGTTTTTAGCTGACCCAAACCGTCACACAAGCCGTCCGCATAGGGGGGTGATCAGGTTTTCCCAAAATGCCCCGCTGTGGCGATCAAGCTGGCCCCACAACTGGTCTTGTGGCCTTCATACGCAACCGGAATGCCATCAATCGTATGCTGTGAGTCACCTTCAACAATCGTACAGTTATTGTGACCAGGAATGGGGCAACTGCAGACATCACCCACACAAGCCAGCGGGATGGCATCCAGTGTGACATGCGTGGCACGTACACTGATGACATTACCGCCATGGCTGTGGGGATCTCCTAAACGGATGACTTTGCGCATGCTGGCATTACTTACCGATTAATTGTAGTTGGCTGGATCAATTGCCAACGAACCTTTATGCCGCCACGGATAATCCCCCTGTGACTTGCGCTTGGCCTCGGGTGGTGGCGTAATCATGACGATGCTGGCTTCCTTATCGTCACGCAGATTGATCGCGGCGCTGGTACCACCTTCGTAATAGCTGCCCATGGTGCCAATCGCCATCTGCATGAACAGGGTGGCGGGGCCGGTGTTGCCCAGGCGTTTATCGGTGTCGATGAATTGCGTGGCTTTGGCGGGGTCGTAAGCCGGGCCACCCTGTTCATGGTATTGATTCAGGGCGCCATGAAGGGTCAGCAGTTTTTCTGTATCGCCACCAGTGGCAATGACCACCCTGGCCGGGCCGACCTGTCGATCCGTTTCCGGCAGCGTTTGCAGTGCCTGCTGCCAGCCTTGGCTCAAGGCTTTGGTACGGTCATCACGACGGATGAGGGGCTTGCCGTCGTCGTCGGTCAATTTGACCCAGGTGGGGCGGTGCAGGTAACCCAAAGTGGGGCGGCTGTCGAAGGCTTCCAACTGTTCCTTGTTCCACGGGATGGGGAACCATGGTGTCGGTTGCCAGCCGTTGGGGATACGTGGTTTGAGCGGATTCAGCATCGAAACAACATTACCGGTGACACTGGGGCGTTTGGCGAAGATGGCGCCAGCGCGCAGCCATTCGTCGGCACGGAGGTCGCGTTTGGCAAAGTCTTTGATGCCGCTGCTTTCGTCACGGCTGAGCGGACGGGAGGCGACTTCCTCCAGCGTCATGGTCTTTTTGGCGTTCCCGGCCTTGCGGGGGTTGGGTAGGGCGTAGGAAAGGTGAAGGTGCATTTCCCACAATTCACGGGCGATGCCGCCCTTGTTGGGCGGATCATCGAAGGCAAAGCGGCGCAAGGGTTCGGCGCGTTCGCGGCGGGCAAGCACGAACAGGGCGGTGGAGTCAGCCAGTTCAGGGGTGTAGCGGCCGGTGCGAAGCATGGGCTGGGTGCCAGGGACACGGAGCACATCGCGCAAACGAGGGTTTTCTCGCGAGTCGACAATTATGAAAGGCACGTCTGGATTGGTATCAAAAAAGGCAAATACGTCGTCAAGCACGCGATCTGGATGTTCTCCTAGTCTTCTTCCGGATGGAATCGGAATGTGAAACATCATTCCAGTGTTTTCAACACTGCATGCTAAACCGCAGCGAGGTGAGTTGGGTTCATCATCAGGAATACTTGGATTATGAGAGGTTGCTTCTGCACTGAAAACTGGAATTCCCCAGTATGTGGGTAGATACTTAGCGCCATTTTCCAACGCATCCAGTGCGCGCCCTCCACTTCTGCCAATCTTGTCCGTATCCATCCACTCCTGCTTCTTCGGGTCCATATCGCGAATCAACGTGAACGCATTACCCTTGCGCAGTGCCTCCCACAACATACGCTGCCTAAACTTGTCGTAAGTGACCCCCACACCAATGATCTCCAATACATAGTCGCGACTTTGCGGATCGGCTTGGGCGGGGTTGGCGGCCTGGGTGGCAGTGGCCGGTGCATTGACCACCTGGGCATAGCGGGCGCAGCCGGCCAGCACGGTGAGCGTAAACGGCAACACCAGCCCGAGCAGGATTCGGTTGATCATGGAAGTCTCCGGGTCAAGGGGGAAGGTGAACATCATCAGCGCCAGCCAGGCTGGCACGATCAGCAGGCTGGCCAGCAGGCTCCAGACCAGATAGGGGCGGAAGGCGGGTTTGCTCATGCTTGGCCTTCCTGTGACGGTTTGCTGGTGTCGGTCGGGGATGGTGTTGCTGCGGTGGGCGGTGGCTCGGGAATCACATGTGCTTTTTGGGCTTCCTCGAATGTCCAGCCTCGTACCGATTCGCTGATGACAGCGGCGGGTTTCTCTTCATACAGCGGCTTGACGCAAGCAGGGAGTTCGCCAGAGGAATAATAATCGCTGTTCCCTTTGATCAGCTCGCGTCGCCAGGGTTCTTCTACTTGCCAGTAGTCCGCAAATTTTTCTTGAAACGCTGGCCACGTCAAAATACCGGGTCGTTCTTCCTTCGTGGGATCAGGAATCTTCAACCGCCAATCCGCCACCACACACAAATAGGCGTGAAATGCCTTATCAGTGCTCGCGCGTCCGCTGCCAATAGATACATCGTAGGCGGTGGCCATCTCGTGGTTCTTCTGGCCGTTGAAGATGGCGCCATGGAAGGACCGTTCCGATACTTCGCGGGTCATGAAGCGGCGCTGGATTTCCTCTGGCGTTTCATCGCGACGGATCAGCAACTTGCCAGTGGGGGTGCGTTTGTCTTTTTCCAAGCATTGATAGGCCTCATACACTTTTTCAGTTTGTTGCGCTTTGGGTTTCTCAAAGTTTAAATGCTTTTGAATGGTATCGACCTTGTTGTTGGCGACGGCAACGACCCAACCGGTGTAGAGATTTTGCCCAACAGGCTGGCGTTCTGGTTTGGAATAAATGGAAGGCGAGCCTTCCTGTCCATCTACCAGATCCCAGACTTGCTGGCGGCCGTAAGCACTGGTCAGGGCAATCTGGGCGTCGATGGCATCTACCTGTTCCCAGCGGCCCTGCTCGTAACGTATCTTGTCCTGCTCTGCTTCACTGCTGGCCTGTTTGGCTGCATCTTCCGTCTGGCCGGTATAGACACGTTTTTTCTTGTCGTCCGGTGCAGGTATCGAGTTGGCCGCACCATCATAAAGTGAAGGTTTGAAAGGCTTGGGCAGCGCTTCGCCAGTAATGCGCCGGATGGCATCACGCTTATCCGGGTTTTTCGGATCGTACTCGGGAAAGGTCTGGCGCATGTTGCCGGCGTTCTCGGTGACATGGGCGTGATCATCCTCGCCCTTTTCGCGCAATACGAAATCGTGCGGTGCCAGGCCAACCTCATTCATGCCAAGCTGCCCTGTCTGCGGATGCTTGCGCTGTTTGACGCTGAACACCCGCTGACGGAAGCCCGTGCCCAGTTCCGGCAATGCTTCGCGGGTGATACGCGACAGCGCTATGGGCCCATCGGGGTCGGCCATGGTGTTTTGCTGGGCTGGTTGGCTGGGATCAAGCCGGCTGCCTTTAATGGCATCAGGCACGCCTTGCCAACCAATACCTTTGACGTTGGGTAAACCCACAGTCATGTCTTCCGGCCCAAAATAGAGATAAACCTTGCCCCGGTTGTCGCGATCCTTGTCTGGTTCCCAAGTGGCACCAACAATACCGTGATTTTCGTAGCCCGTCAGTGTGGTCAGAGCGGGTTCTGTATGGCGCTTTTCAAATACACCTTTGACAATATTGGCCAGCGTCTCCAACCGGGCATGCAAAGTCTGCCCACCTTTCAGCTTATGGTAATGCTTTGCCATGCTGGCATCTTCGCCTTCACCGGTATTCTGTGCGAACCAGCGGATCAATCCGCCACTATCTTCCAGACTGTAGGGTGGGTTGTTCAGCACCAAGGTGTCGGCAGGGCGCAGACCCTTGTGCAACAGAAAGGCTTGCGCCAGCAGGCTGACCATGCAGCCCTGACTGTGGGCGACCAGCGAGACGGTTTCATCAACGTGGTAATCACGAATCATAGAAATCAACGCGGCCAGCCGCTTGGCCGCCAGCACCATATACATGCGCCCTGGCGCACTGAGTACTGGCCGTAATGGGTCAGCGGCAACGCGATCTGCCGCTCGGCACCACAATCCCCAGTTACCCTTGTTCCACATGTCGGGCAGACTGGTGGTAGCGTTGGCGAACGGGCCGCCGCCTTTGGAGTAATCTTTGTCCAACCGATTGCCATAGCGATCGGTGGACTGGCCGTGCCATTCCAACTCACCTTTATTGACTTCCTCTTCAATTTCGCGGAAACCCCAATAGAACGGAATGATCGGGGTGTGGCTGGTTTCATCCAGCTTGCGTTTGAAGAACACGGCATCCGGGTCTTCTTCGGGGTGTTCGCGGTCGTGCTGGGTAAGTGTGTCGCGGTATTCGCCGGGGACGATATCTTCACGGTAAAGTCGTTTTATAAGCCCGGTGCATAGGCCGCGTTCGACTGTACCATAGCCAGTACCGACGTCGTTGACGCCGTGGATGACGATGATATTGCCCGGTAGATCGGCCGGTACGCTTACGGTCTTGTCCGATTCTCGTTGGCACTGTGTTACCGCTGTATCGGAGGCGATAACCAGTTCTTTTTTGGGATAATGACTCATCAGTCGAGCAACGCCTTACGTTAAGTCAGTCAATATGTCGATATTGGCGATCCGCATCGCGTCGCGTTCGAGTAGTTCCGTTCTGCCTTCGACATCCGATACGCCTTCAATCTGGCTGCCATCTGTCAATGTGATACGGTAACGGCGATTGGCGGCCAGTTGCGCATTCTTGGTGTGGGCTTGGTAGGCCAATACAAATCGCTGATCCGTCTGGCCCTTGTCAAACGTAGGCAGTTCAGCGGCCATGGTCGCTGGCCCACTATGCGGGAAGCTGACGGCCTTCTGCTCGATGGTGCCTTGTGTCCCGAGCGTGAT
>NZ_SCOH01000019.1 GCF_005503445.1 Chitinivorax sp. B
AAACGCCTGACCTGGCGTTGGGAAAGCGAAGCCTTTGGCAATACCCTGCCGGATCAAGATGCGGACAAGAACGGCAGCCAGTTCGTGTATAACCTGCGCTTCCCGGGGCAGTATTGGGATCATGGCATCAAGCTGAGTCATAACTGGTATAGGACCTATAATCCGGAGACGGGGCGATATGTTCAGAGTGATCCGATTGGGTTGCAGGGTGGGTTGAATACATATGGGTATGTGGGTGGTGATCCAATTACTAAGGCTGATCCCACTGGACTAGTTCCATATGATCCGCCTGCTTGGACTGATAATCAGGCGGGATACCCAAATGCCCAAACCAATTGTTTTGGCTATGCAATTGATACGATGAGCAGCAGTAATCCTGGGGGATTCCAGCTTATTTCCGAGAGCGACGTGTGAAAACTTAATTGCCGGGGCGAAATCTCAGGGATTGATTGAACCTTCCGAAGGAGGGCAATGTGGAGGTGGATGCCCCTCGGGATCCCATAAAGTCCAAATATTCCTCGATGATCAAAACATATTTGATCGTGACTATCACGTGTATCGTCAGGATGACGATGGTGGCTGGTCCCACAAACTAGGAAGATCAGGTTCACCTAATAGAATAGATGCTTCAGGAAGGGCGTTGTCTTGCCCCATAAACGCTAGCCGAGATTATGGGAATAGAAACTACAAAAAATTCTGCGGGACACTATGTGTACGAGAAACTGGAGTGACCAAGAGGCTTAGGGAGTGGTTAAATAAATGATACGTAGACTTTTTTTCTTTTGTGCAGGACATGGCGTGTTTGCACTAGCCATCTTTGTACTATTGCTTTTTGAGCGGTCAGAAAACTCCTGGTCGGGTAACGACCCAATAAACAAAGCACTCTTGATACCATGCATTTTCATCGCAAATGTTGCGATATTCTTTGTGCTGCTGGCTCTATTTCGAATGAGAGTGAACGCCAACAGAACTGTAAGTACTTTTTTGGGCGGTCTGATTAGTGGCGCTTCGTTGCTTATCCTGCCTCACTTGACAGCGAGATTCCTCTCGGGGATGGAGATTTTTTTGCTTCTTGGATGTGGATTGAGTGGTATTGCCATCGCATGGCTAAGTGCAGTTCGAGGTTTTGGCAAAAAATAGGGGATTTACCACGAATTCGCTGATCCAACCCGGTGCTGGTTAATTCCGCACTGGCTTTTCCCACGGCATATCGTGAGATCAGAGATCATTGATCTGTCGCCGGCTTCCTTATGCGGCTGGTCGCGGTCGGCTAAGGCCCGGTTCTTCAGGGTGAGCCGATCAGACTGGATCAGCGCCCGTTAGCAAACTTGAGATAAGGTCATCCCCCTTGCCCGGCTTAGCCGGGCTTGTTTTTTGGGGCCGCCAGCCTGCCGACTGAAACGGTCGGCAGCGTACTTTAACACAAAGCTCTCCAGCACCGCCTTGGTGGTTTGTAACGCCAGTCGCCCCCGCGTCGCCTTGAAGAACGGCCAGAGTTTCAGCAGCTTCTTCTACAACGCCCAAGGGCAACTGGCACTCAAGACCGCCAACAGCAAACCGATCCAGTTCGTGTACAACCTGCGCTTCCCGGGGCAGTATTGGGATAATGGCATCAAGCTGAGTCATAACTGGTATCGGACTTACGATCCGGAGCGAGGAGGGTACATCCAGAGTGATCCGATTGGGCTGGATGGTGGGTTGAATACTTTTGCCTATGCGTTGGACAACCCAATCGGATTTGTTGATCCATATGGTTTGTGGGTATGGGGAGATCCGTTCCCGCAAGGTGCGGTTGATTTCGCAGCGGGGTTTGGAGACACATTGTCTTTTGGGGCAACCAATTGGCTTCGCGATCAAATGGATGTAAATGGATCCGTTAATAAATGTTCAAGTGCTTACAAAAATGGAGAATGGGGGGCAATTGGCCTTAGTATGGCATTTGGGGGCGCTCATCTCGGTAGGAACACCCTGTATCAGATGGGAATGCTTGACCAGTACATTCATCTTCATCTCAAAACAGCCATGGGTGAAAAAAAACGTCGTCAGCATGCACCAACATCGCCAACCCAGCAGCGGCCGGTGACATCACCTTGGCTGGCTGCTGGTGATCAGGCATTCAATGAACGGCGTTGGCAGGATGCGTTACAGAGTTACCAAACCGCCTTACGGCAACAACCCGACCTGGCCCAGGCTTTATACGGCCAAGGCCTGACGTTGCTGGAAATGCAGCAAGGCATCGCAGCATTGGTCAGCCTTAAACAAGCCGCCCAAATGGCCCCCACCGATCCTCAGATTGCCCTGATCTTGGCACGTACACTGATGGCTGCCGGCAATTTGGATGCCGCATTGACAGAAGCCAATCGCTTGTTGGCCATTGATCCACAACAAGTAGCATTAAGGCACCTGCGTGGCGGTCTGTTTGAACACCAGGGCAAAATTACCGACGCGATCCAGGAGCTGACATTGGTGCACCAGCTAGCACCCACACAAGTGGAGATCACCATGGATTTGGCAGAAACCTGCTACCGGCACAACTACCTGTCGCAGGCTATCACGGCCTGGCAAGCAGCACATGACCAAGCCCCCGCACAAGCTGCACGATTGCATATCGGTTATGCGTTACCTTCAGGAAAACGCCCCCATACCACCCGTTTAGCGCCAACGCCCGGCACATCTATTTCCGCCCAGAAAGCATTGGATGCGCTATTGGCCGCCTGCGATCTACATGTAATCGATGACCTGCTAGCCGACTCGCTTGCCTATCGTCAGCAAGCATTGGCCTTGCAATTTGTTGCCGCACCTTATGCCGGTCAAAACTACCCTGGCATCCAAACAACCGGACAACCCTGCCAACCCATCATGCAGATCATTGCTGACACCTTGGGGAAGCCGATCAAATTCAGTTCGCCAGACACCGGCGCCTTCCGGATCAGCATGGTGGATTCCGAAGCGAGAACCGACATTCATGTCGACAACGAAATGGCCGAGGCCACCAACCAGTATGCAGCAGTGTTGTATCTCAACCTGCCAAGCCAGTGCCAAGGCGGCACCACCTTCTGGCGGCACATTGAAACAGGCTGGGAAGCACGACCAGATACAGCGACTTTGGGGAAAGCGGGCTACGCATCGTTTCGAACGTTTCAGAAACGCTGGCTACCACGTGACAAGGCCATACGTTTCAATGACCTGAAAGCGCGCCGCGACGGCTGGCAAGCTCTGTTCGAAATCCCGATGCAGCATAACCGGCTCGTGTTTTACCGCAGTCATTTCTTCCATTCCATCAGCGACGTGTTCGGCAGTGACATGGAAGATGGCCGTCTGGTGCAGTTGTTTAATTTCGAGACATTCGAGCCAGCACCTGGTATGCCTGGTTGATCCACCTCGCAATCAAGTTGAAGATACCATCATGCCCTTGATCAATTCACCCAAAGTAGCCAAGCCCATCTCCTGCTGCTCAGTGAAAGGATGACCATAATTCAGCCGGATAAAATGTCGAAACTCGCGTTTCGCAGAAAAGATGGGCCCTGGTGCAATGCTGATCCCCTTGCTCAGCGCCAGACGATGCAATGCAACAGCATCGACCATGACAGGCAGCTCGATCCACAAAAAATACCCGCCCTGCGGCTTAGTCAGCCGGGTACCTTCCGGAAAATAACGTGCAATGGCATCACTGGTCATTGCCAACTGGGTCGCCAATGCGCGGCGTAAACGGCGCAAATGGGGTTCATAACCACCATATTTCAGGAAATCGGCCAACGCCACTTGAGGCGGAATACTGGATGCCAACGTTGTCATGAACTGTAACCGCTGTACTGCTTGGCTGTAACGCCCCGCCGCCACCCAACCGACACGATAGCCGGGCGCCACAGACTTGGAAAACGACGCGCAATGCATCACCAAACCTTTCTCATCATAGGATTTGGTCTGGCGAGGTGGCTGGCGGTCAAAATACAATTCACCATAAACATCATCCTCAATCAGTGGCACTTCATGACGGGCCAACAAGTCCACCAACGCTTGCTTTTTGCAGTCTGGCATCAAGCTGCCCAGCGGGTTCTGAAAATTGGTCATGAACCAGCATACTTTGATCGGATGAGTCAGCAAGGCCTGCGACAATGCCACCAAATCCACCCCTTCATCAGGATGGGTTGGAATTTCAATAGCCTTCAACCGTAAACGCTCAATCGCCTGCAAACAGGCATAAAATGTCGGGGACTCAATCGCAACCAAGTCACCTGGCTGGGTCACGGCCTGCAAGCAAAGCGTCAATGCCTCCAATGCCCCCGCTGTCACTACGATTTCACTGACCGGTACATTGGCACCTGCCGCCAGATAACGCAAAGCAATCTGCCGGCGTAATTCATCGTTCCCGGGTGGCAAGTTGGTGACCGCACTCCAAGGGTCGATCCGTCGCATGGCGGTAGTTAGCGACCGGGACAGGCGCTCATGTGGAAATAGCCACGGGCTTGGAAAAGCCGAACCAAGCGGTACTGCCGAGCGGCTTCGGGTTGCTTCCAGAATATCGAATACGAAATCGCTGACATCCAGCTCAACCGATTGCTGAGTTGGACGCGTCATTTCAGGTACCGCCATCCGCTTGACCAACCGAGCACGCACGTAATAGCCAGACTGAGGCCGAGCAGCCACCCAGCCCTGGCTTTCCAGCAGTTGATAGGCTTGCATCACAGTCAAAGGATTGACCTGATGCGAACGGCTGGCACTGCGAATCGATGGAATACGATCACCTGGCCGTAACACGCCCTGATTGATCAACGTGATCACGCCCTCGGCAATTTCCTCATATCGTGTCATGGGAACTTCTTATTTGCTTCAGAGTACAAGCATGTGTGATGGGCCATTCATCATGGCAGGCAAGGCCTCGAAGGCATTCAATCCTTGATGGCCAAGTAATGTTCATTGACGGATGCGGAATCAAAAAAATACAATTAAAACAATGCACATACACTAATTATCGTCAGCCAACATCCGGCTAGATTCTTTTAAAGCCGGTCGATAGTTGGGGTAGAAAAAGGGGTATACACTGCCCCCTTATACTTGATTCCCGACTTACAGACATGTCCTTGACACATCTAGCTATCGAAAAAGCGCTTCCTCACGACAAATCCTACAAACTCTCGCATTGCCACGGTATCCCGTCCACATGACCGGTGTGCATTTTTAACTCGCCAGTCGCGACTTTTTTGCGAAACAGCGGCAGGATTTGCTGCTGACATGGCTACTTGCCCGTCAGTAGCGGCATTCAATCCCCTGCAACAAGCCATCCCAGGCTACAAACCAACGTATCCGTTTCGGTGGCAGGGCATAAGGGTCAATCTCATGCCACACCTCCGCTGGGGCTCTGCCATGCAAATGCCGATGTGGCCGTACTTAGTTGTACCAGTCTGCAAATATCGTCAGACCGTCATTCAACCCCATCAACGACAGTACCGCCCAGCGATCCAGCTTGGCTTTCAAGGTGCCAAAGAACCGTTCCACCCGCCCATTGCACCATGGCTGACCAGAGGGATACGCTGGTGACCAATATGTGCCATTTGCAGAAATTGGCGCATGACTTTGCCAGTGAACGTCGCTTCGTTGTCCGAGCGAACAAACCGTGGCTTACCGAAGCGCCCGATAGTCAGGCACAAATAGCCGACCAGCGTCCACGCCGCTTTGTTCAGTAACGCCGCCAGGCACAAGGCCACCCGGCTACCATGCTCGACCACCGCCAAAATCGGATGTAATTGCCTTGTGTCATTGGTCTTGCCGGTTAAATCCACTCCCCAGACTTGATTCAACGGGATATCCGGTGGTCGCCGATGCTTGAGGTGACGCCGTAACCGTAACAGGTCCAGCCAATGCCGTTTCAAGATCTCCGTCACATAGGTTCGCCCGACCGTCACCTTTTGCGCCGCATAGTGACGAGTAAGTATCCCCCGGCAAAGCCGGAGGCTTTAAAAATGTGAGCCACTCAAAGCGACTAATCGGTGGCACTAAATTGATATCGGAAACACCCCCACGGGCGTGGGGAAGACCATTCCTCCACTGCGTATCAAGTTGATACATTCGAAACACCCCCACGGGCGTGGGGAAGACCACTCAGCGCGCTCCACGTAGCGCTCTGTGGTTGAAACACCCCCACGGGCGTGGGGAAGACTGCCATCGCAAACGGCGCAAGAGCTATCGGCGAGAAACACCCCCACGGGCGTGGGGAAGACGTGGCCGGGAAGTGGCACGGAAACGGGCCTGAGGAAACACCCCCACGGGCGTGGGGAAGACAACAGTCAGGCGTCATACGTATCAGGCGGGTTAGAAACACCCCCACGGGCGTGGGGAAGACGCCTATAAAGCGCTTTTTGCGATTTCCAAAGGGGAAACACCCCCACGGGCGTGGGGAAGACATAAACGACCAGGCACAGACGGGACCGTAGAAAGAAACACCCCCACGGGCGTGGGGAAGACGATGGTGCGAATTCCATCGCCACCTTGATATGGGAAACACCCCCACGGGCGTGGGGAAGACCAGTAGTCGCTTGTGTCTGGATTTTAACTAGAGGAAACACCCCCACGGGCGTGGGGAAGACCTTACCCACCCCCGAGCCATTTGGGATCTGCGGGAAACACCCCCACGGGCGTGGGGAAGACCCCACAAACTCGACGAGCGTAATCCACTTCCTGGAAACACCCCCACGGGCGTGGGGAAGACGACGGAGTGTACCGAGGGATGCTGCAAGATACGGAAACACCCCCACGGGCGTGGGGAAGACTTTTAGATAATGCCCGTGTCTTAGACCGGCTGGGAAACACCCCCACGGGCGTGGGGAAGACCAAGGTGCCGCACTAGTAGGGCAGATCACTGGGGAAACACCCCCACGGGCGTGGGGAAGACGCTCAATATATGCACTTCGGTTCGTATAATCAGGAAACACCCCCACGGGCGTGGGGAAGACCCCATCCACCTTTGGCGTTGATCGGGAAACTAAGAAACACCCCCACGGGCGTGGGGAAGACGTGTACATATAGCACATGAACTTAGCAACCCCGGAAACACCCCCACGGGCGTGGGGAAGACAAAGGCTTAGCAGCACTTCGCATAAGATATAAAGAAACACCCCCACGGGCGTGGGGAAGACTTTTTGTAAAGGAGTCAAAAATGACTAACGTAAGAAACACCCCCACGGGCGTGGGGAAGACGTGGTCACGGTGCCACCGGCAGCAGACCAGCGCGAAACACCCCCACGGGCGTGGGGAAGACGCGGCGGGTATCGAGCTGAAGGAAACCGCCGTGGAAACACCCCCACGGGCGTGGGGAAGACACCAAGATATAGTGAACGAAAAACATCCGACATACCAGACGTTGTGCTTATGATGAAATCAGGGTTTCCACAATTAACTGTAGGCCACTGATGTTGATTTGGGGTTTTCGGGGGGTACCAATGGTAAAAATTTGATAGCCTGGGGCCTTCGGTAGTGACATGAAGATCATTACCCCGGATTCTAACGGGCAGTGCTTCAGCAAGTAATCGACCACAGTCTGCGCTACGGCGTCTTTAATACCAGAAACAAAGACATTGGCGCGTGGCTCGACGAACCACAGCTTCATGCGCCCGCGAACAGCCGGTGGCAGGTCATTAGCGAGCACGACGACCACGTTTGCCTCCCATCAAGTTCTGGACATCGTCCACTGCACAGGCCAGCAGATCCATAGCCAGCGCCCGTTCACGAAAACGAGCCGAAACGAGCTGTTTATTGTAACGCCCGGCTAGTTCGTAAGTCAGCGCAAATGCCAAGTCGATGCACAGGTGCTCCTTATACAAATCCGCCAAGTCATAGACAAAGGGCAGCGGGCTACCGGAGTGTACAAAACCAATATGGGGTGAGTAGCCAAGACTGTGCACGACAGAACACAGAATTCCGTAAAGTGCCGCATTGCAAGCAGTCAGAACCTGATTCGTAATGTCGCTCAGCGCCATTTTACCTGGTACATACTGCCGCCCCTGCCAACCTACTTGATAGTGTTCTGCCTTTTGCTGATACAGGGCGCGAACACGTTGCCCCTCCATACCCATCATCTCGGCTAGGGTCTTATCCACTAGATCCGCATCTGGAAAGCGGCGGGTAAACATTTGCCGAGCCACAGCCAGTGCTTGCTGCTCATCTGTTGCCAGTTCAATTTGGCGTTTGAGATTGCGAGTATCAGCCGTGGGTAGAAAACCAGCAGCGTAAAACAACAAGCTATCTTCACCCACCCAGCTGACCGAAC
This sequence comes from Chitinivorax sp. B, assembly GCF_005503445.1. Classification (NCBI taxonomy): domain Bacteria; kingdom Pseudomonadati; phylum Pseudomonadota; class Betaproteobacteria; genus Chitinivorax; species Chitinivorax sp. B. Next base: position 8,264 of record NZ_SCOH01000019.1, read on the forward strand.
AATTGGCTGCCACTAAGGTTTTGACAGCCTCATGCGTAATGCTGGTACCTGGCCCCAACAGCAATGTATTGATGGTCGCGATAGGCAGTGGAATGACTTGGCCATCGGCATCCAGCCATTTGACGCTACTGTCGTCCACTTCCAGCCGGCCACGCTCCAGATACAGGAACGGGTATTTATCCCGTATCTGGGGCAGCGACTCTCTTGTTACCTTGATCAGGAGGCGGGATGATTCAGCCATGAGCAGAGACGGGCACGATAGTGACGCGACGATCCCGATAGCGCTTTTGCGGGCCAAATTGCAACGGCACATCGTTGACCGTGAGCACTTCACCTTCGTGCTCACCTTGGCGCACCATAAAGCTGGCTACCCTACCTTTGTTGGTGGCAAGGTCAGCAGCAATGCCCAGGGCGGTATCTGCATCCGGGTATTGCCCTTGAAAAACCAGTTCGGTCGGTACGCAGGACTTTCGACCCAAATAGAGATCCCACACCGGTTGCTGCAAAGCACGGGTGATGGCGTCTGCATCCACGGCTGGCACTTGCAGTGCAACGGCAAAGGCAACATCTTGCAGATAGTAGCGATAGGTCATTTTGGTACCGCCACCCACAGCCTTTTTGCCATCATTGGTTTTGGGGATGAGCAACGTTTGCCACGGATCGCTGTCGTCATAACCACTACCCACCATATGAAAGTCCCGCAATAGGGGCTGACGGGTGCTGGTATGGCCGTCGGCATCTTGCGGTGCATAGGCGACAAGCTGCATATCCAGGTCCGCCAAACGCGAGAGCAGTTCGTGCTGTTCCCCCCCCGCGCCGAGTGCACAACACACTAACCCCAATACACCCGACTTGGTGGGAAATGCCAGTGTGTCGCGTCGACCAAAACGTGAATCGTGTCCCCAAGCCTGTAGTGGGCCTTCCAGCCACAACAACAGATACGGATTATTCATGCTGGCCTCACTCTATGTGACTTTGCAGGCGGGTAATCAGGTCATCAATGCTAAAGTCCGCATTCTCGCCCCACTCATAATCCCCTTGCTTGCCAAACAAGCTGCCGACGAGCTTTTCTTTTTTGCCCAGATAGGTTTTCAGCTCGTTAATACTGGGCTGTAGGTAGCCACCACCCTCAGCCCTGACCGCAGTTTCAAACGGTACTTGTAACCGTTGGCCACGGCGCACCAGCACTTTGGCAAACTCCCATGGCGAAGCACCAGACTGTGTCGTCTGACGTGCCGATGGAACAGCAACGAACAAGGCTTGGGTAAAGGCGGCGACTGCTGCTTTGAGATCGTCTGTGCCCAAGACTTGGGCCAATTGCCCCAAATCCAGACTGATGTAACGATAATAAGTAGCCGAATTGAATTCCAAGCTACCCATGTGGGTAGATCCGGGCTCGTCCTGTAGATCGTCCAATGCAGTGAAGAATTCGACCTCATTGCTGACTTTGTGGGTGGAAACTGCATGAGCAAAGCTGGCAGCGGCTTCGACGTTCATGTCCGATGCCTTGGCAACCATGCGGCCGAACAGGGCGATATCCAGTGCATCCAACCCCGGATTCACCGCTTTTTTGGCGACCTTACCCAGTTCTTTCTCTTTAATAGCCGCTACATCAAAACCCTGCTCGCGGGCATAGGTTGCAAGCACATCCGATTCACTGTCACTGATGAACAACAGGGTGTCATCACTGAGTACCGAGGCGATTTTCTCAGCGCAGGCCTGGGCAGCGCTCTCGTTTGCGCCGGCACGTAAAAGCGCGCTATGCAGCAGCTCGGAGACCTTCTTGGTACGTACCCCCAGCTTGATTCCAAAATCCTGCAGTGCCAAGCGCACTTGCCGCTTCCAGCACTGCGAACTGACCCGTGCGCGAACAGTTCCGCCAACGACTGCAGTTTTGGGCGCACCAACATCATCGCGGTTGAGGCAGGTAACGGGGAATGATTGCAGGATGTGGTATTCAATACGAATTGGGGCTTGGATCATTGTGACTTCCTTCTAATGAGATGAAATGAATTGGGTCAAAGGTACAATCTGCATGAGGCCACAACCGAAAGCACGCCCCCGACCAATGCCACTGGCAAAGCTATCGCGAAAAAGTACCGGGTCAGCAACACTTAGCACACCGGTAAGGTGGGCTTGGGCCAAGGTGATGTCACGTTGTGCCTTATCCTGGAAACGCAGTACATTCACCTGTTCTACTTGCAGTTGCTGTGGATCTACTGAAAACCCCCAGCTTGCTTCGGCACGTGCCATAAACCAATCAGCAATTGCATCGCGACCGCGTACAGCCAACAATTTCTTGCTCGTGTTGTCTCGTCGGGTGGGATTGATGATGAGTTTGAAGCGGTAAAGTCGGTGATCCAGAAACCCTTCAGGAATGGTTCGGGTTTGCACCTGACCGTACTGCCCAGCTACGCACATGGCGGGGGGGCGGTCTGATAACAGCAATACCTTACGCCCGGTTGCATCACCCCCTAGGTCGGCAAACTGAATGCCGCTCGCCTCGCTGACCTGTTTTTCCTCTGTGCTACGCACATCGGGAAACAAGCTATACACGACACGGTGCACTGAATAGGGATCTGTCAGGCGCAATGCTTGACAATCTCGCCGGGAAAGCTGCAATACACTGGCAAACAAAGAGTTATTCATACCTTCTCCTCGTTTGGTTGTCCATAGAACTCCTGAGCCCATTGCGCCTTGACGCGCTGACTATCCCGACCAAACCGCAGTAATTGCCCCAGTAGTCGAACATAATCAAGCGGCTGCCCTGCTTTACTGTCGATCAACGATAATTGGCTACGCAAGATACGGCAAAGCTCTGCGCTGTCATCACAAGCCAGTAAGCGACGTAGGCGAGCTTTGGCTTGGTCACTTTCCCGTCCATCGTCGTAGCAAGCCGCAATCGCGCGACCGAGTGACAAACTGCCATTGAGTGGAATTTTGGCGCGAGCCATGCTGGCAGCTACCAATTGATAAGCCTGACGTGGGTGGTCAAATTCCAGCGGGATGCCAAACGATGCCAACAACTCCCAGCTTTGGTACTCAGTCGCCGGATTGTCGGCACGGCGCAGACGGGCTGCAAAACCCTTGTCGATCTGACAACGTGACAATACATAATCAATAAAACGACTTGTCTTATCAGACTGGCCAGTTGTCTCGCTCATGAAGCCTCCTGTTGCAAATATTTGTTGAGATTGGGACGGCTTTGAGCCCAAGCATCTAGTTGCCGGGCAGTTTGATTAGGGCATTGACGATCAAAGGCCTGGTGGACATTGGTCGCGAAGCGTCGGCGCAGCACTTGGCGTGACGCAAAGTTTTCTTCACCACTCGCGCAGGCATTGAACAACCCCTGCGCATCGCGCTCACACAGCTGCCAAAAGCTAGCCGTGGCCTGTTCAGCCAACTGTTTGCCATCCATCAGCTGAGCTTTGTAATAGCCCATCACACAGCCATAAAGCTGCTTGGCCAAATGATTCAGGCTCTCCATTTCACGACTGACTTGGCTAAACCAAATGTCACCTAACGTTGCTGAATATAGCCAGACCGTGGAATCGACGTAATCGTCGTCACCCGAAGGATACTGTTCTCCAGCATTACTGCTCACGCGTAAACCGCCTGACCATACCGCAAAGCAATCCGTACTACGCGTTGCCCGACGGGTGGCAATTTGTAATTGCAAACAGTCGAATCCATTCTGTTGTGTATCCAGGAAGCCCAGCAAACTGGTGAGTTCACGCCAGGGGCGTCGCGCTGGATTAACCCACAGTACTTTGGGCTCCTTGCCTCGTCGGTCAATCGCAATGCTTGGGTCAAGGCCACCTGCCTTGTAGTCAGGGTGGGCAATTCCCTCGCTGTAATGCAACCCTTCGTCAGCCAGCAAGCAGAAACGCGAGAGCGGTATTAAACGCCCGACAAGTGTCGTTTTATGGGCTCGGGCTGTAGCGCAATCCTCCCCTAGTGGCATGCCTTCCCATGGTGGTCGCCCCACGCCACCTGGAAACAGTGCGCTACCGCGGATATCCTCTTGAGTCAGCAGATTGAGACGTAGCGTTTGTCGCAGAGAGATACCCAATACAAAATTGTGCAATAAACCCATAAAACCAACAGACGGCCCAGGCTTACCGGTGGCGGGCTTACCCTTATCATTCGTTTTGCCTGGATAACCGGGGGTCAGGACCACACTGTTGTCGGTTTTTTTACCCCCCAAGGCAAACCCCATTTGCACCAGCAACAGTAATGCCTTGTCGCCATCATCAAGCTGCCCTTCGCGCTGGCTTTGTGTCAGTACGGTGGTATTACCTGTAGACACCTCTGGCAGCACAGTACCAAAGCTTTTGCGCTCAGCATGAGCGATGGCCGGCATCTGCAGGAATGGCATATCCCCATAGAGATAGAATCGGTCATGCCACTGGCGCAGATAAGCTAAACAACTGCCCGCCAAGTCATTTTCACTCATCACTTGCCAGCCGATATCGTCATCCGGCGTGGTCGCCGCTTGAGCAATGGCCAGTAATAACTTCATCACTGCGATTTTTTGCACCGGGTTACCACCGAGTGCCCGGTAACTAGCGCTGCCAAACAATTGCGCCAAGCTGACTCGCCCAATATCGGCCACGGGCAGCCATGGCTCGTCAATCAAATTGAAACGGTTTTCCATGATTTAATCCTTATTACGTAATACGCTGATAACCCAAATCATCTCGATAACGATACTGGCGTACGCCAGGGAAGGCTTGTCCATCCAAGGTACAAATACCATCCAGGTCATCGACCAATGCCACTCGCAACAAGGCATCTTCAAACTCAGGGTCACCTAGATAAAAAACATGGTGCAGACCCAGTGCTTCCAGTTTCTGCCGATCACAAGCCGGTGGAGCGGCATTTGGCCGTAAACTGAGTAACTCGTGCTGCAAGCAGATGCTCAATTGGCGCCAGTCTGCCAGTGCAAGTTGATGGCGGCGTTGAGGTAGCTCAACAACACTGCCATCAAGCAGCGTCAACCTGGTCATGGGCTGTCCAGGTATCATTCTGATACCGCGCAATAACAGCGTATCCAGAGCATCCTGCTCGCTGTAACGGGTTTGTACTGCTACATCGGATTCGACATTCCCTGTTGTCGCGAGTGTGGCCTGGGCAAGTCGCTGCAAATCCTGCCGCCCAAGTCGACGTTGTGTACCCCGCCGGGTACTGTGCTCCAGCTCATACAGCCATCGTGCCATATCGCCGGTTTCTTCCTTTAATGCGTAAGTTGCTTCAATCAGACTTCGAATGTCATCTGGCAAGGTAATCGCCGTCAGCGATTGCCAGCATTGCAAGCTACGGCACAGCACATAAGGGCTATACACTGCAGCGCTATCGCCAAAGGCCATCTGTGGGTTGGCGATGGCATCAGGTAGAACTGGGGTAAGCAACCAAGCTTCCGGACGCGTATCAAAAGGACGCGGTGTGTCATCGTGTCGCCATAGGCGACCCAACCGTTGCAACAGCATGTCGGTGGGGGCAAAACGGGTAATCAGGAAATCAGCGTCGATATCTAGGGATTGCTCCAGCACTTGGGTGCCAACCAAGATTCGCCCGTGTAAGCGACGTTGCGGCCAGCCTGCTTTACCGAAAAGGCCTACCCACTTATCCTCATTTTGCTGCCGGTGCGTATGAGTAAAGCGAGCATGCAACAGACCGCATTCCAGTCCAAGTGCTGCCGCGTGCACCGCCAACGTTTGATAAATAGTCTGGGCATCGGCTACAGTGTTTTCCACCCACAGTACCTGTTGGCCCAGTTCAGCTCGTGAAAGGGCTTCATCCAGTGCAACCTTATCTTGTTGTTGCAGGCAGAGACTGATTCGACGTGGTAACGGCGGTACCGTTGGAATTTCGGTGAGTATCTTGGCACTACGGGGTATTGCAGAGATCAGCGGGTAGTCCTGCCGATCAACTTTAGTGCCGATCAACTGCTCACGACGTGCTTGCGCCAATGTGGCACTGAGAATAATGACGGTGCAACCCAGCTCACGTAGCAGCGTGACTAGGGCATCAAGGATGGTTCCCGTGTAGATATCATAACTGTGTACCTCATCCAGAATCACGACCTTACCGGCGAGGCCAAATGCCCGTACAAACCCATGCTTGACGTTCATCGCCGCCATTAATGCCTGATCAACTGTCCCTACCGCAAAAGGTGCTAAGAGTCCGCGTTTGGCATGATGGAACCAGGCACCACCGGGCCGACCCTCTTCACCCATGGCCGCTTGCATCAACCAAGCCCGACCATGTACCAGCAGCCCTTGGCGATGTCGGCAGTCTGGCTGAAGAATTGCCTCCAGAAACGGAATGAAACGCTCATACAATTTGTTGGAAGTCAGCTGGGTAGGCAGTGCAAAGTAAATACCGCAGGCCTTTCCCGATATCAGCATTTGGTACGCGGCATACAAAGCAGCCTCTGTTTTGCCTTGACCCATCGGCGCTTCCAGCACGTAAACACCGGGCTCGGTAATGCTGTCAATAAATGCCTGTTGCAGCGGTCGTGCATTAAAGCCAAAGATGTCAACAAAACGTAATTCATTCCGAAGCTTGGGGGGGACAAATCCTGCTTCATCCAATGCCCGTGCAATCAAGGGTTGCCAATCTTGATCCGGATCTTCGAACAGGCTGCCAGAACCAATCCAGTCCGCTACGCTGGTCAACCCCGCAAGCAGCCGCGCCTGTGAGGGGTGATCCAGTTGAGGCCAATCCAATCCCAATGCCGATTTGAGCTCGGCCACTAAATGTGCGCGCTCGGCTTGCCAGTTTTGTCCGCCGAACATTTCACAATCGGCTCGGTAAGTATCCGCCTTGGGACGAAAACCATGGTGTTGGCCCAATGCCTCTGCCAGCAAACGACTTGCCCCAATCGCCTCAGCCGCAACCTGACTGACACCGGCATGTCCTCCCCATTGCTTTTCCAATTCTGGAGAGACACCCGGTAACGGGAGCAACTTACTGCTCTTACTCGCTCGCCGTAGCTTTTCGTAAAAGGTTGGGCTCACCTTTCCAATATCGTGACAAGCCGCGACCAACGGTGCCCCGCTGGGGTACAGCTGTTGTAAGGTGTGGGGGAATCGAACTAGCAGTGCTTTGGCAACCTCGCCAACAATCCGGCAATGGGTGAAAACATCACGTCCAAGCATGACGCTACCATCTTGAGCAGAGTAAGTTTTAGCCGGGCAGAGCCGAAAAGAAACTGCTGTGGGCAGTTGGGAAGAGGTTGTCAATGGTGGGCGCGGCACGAAATTCTTTCGATGAGAGTAGGTCGGTTCAGCTCGCCTTCTTAAATCGCTTGACGAGCGAGCATGCCCTGCATGCTCTTTGTAGCCCTGGTCAGCAAGCGTCGTCAACACGACTTGCTATCCGTCACATTTCCCTTACTTGCAACCTACACATATTCCAATTTTTACCCCGAAACCTTGTAACCGTGGAAGTCAAGTTACTGCCATTTCATTACCTTTGTTTTTAAAGGAATAAAAGTAAAATAGAAGGGAGGTGGCAAGGCAAAGGCTTCCACGGTTAAAAATGGCAAGTCATGAAGAAGTGGGGACAAACCGTAGAATTTCACACCCAAGCCGTGAAATTGTTATGATAAAAAATCAATAAGTTAGATTGGCTTCCACGCTTTCCCACGGTTTTTTCTACTTGCTCAATCACGGTACTTTTGCCGGGCTTGGCTGACCTGACGCAAAATTGGCTTTACGTTGTCATAATTTGGGGGTTTTGGCTTCGATTGATTCGGTCGCTTATACGTGGCTGACCAACAAAGGGCTTTAGTAGATTGCAGATACCCTGATATCCTCAAAACCTACTACATATAGGTAATTCATGTTTTGAGATTGCCAAATGTTGGTGTCTTCCCCACGCCCGTGGGGGTGTTTCCGCCAAGCTGGCGTTGCTCGGGCTGCTCGTGCTGTCTTCCCCACGCCCGTGGGGGTGTTTCTACGTACGCAGTATTTGCAGACCGTCTGGTACAGTCTTCCCCACGCCCGTGGGGGTGTTTCCTCCTTGCATCAAATAGCGGCCATTCCGTTTCTGTCTTCCCCACGCCCGTGGGGGTGTTTCCTCACACTCAGCACCCACCACTGAGTAAGCCGGGTCTTCCCCACGCCCGTGGGGGTGTTTCGTGCGCAAAACAGACTTCCAATACTGGCATGGAGTCTTCCCCACGCCCGTGGGGGTGTTTCCTAAATCGTCGAAAACACCGTCCGCGTGTCTTGGTCTTCCCCACGCCCGTGGGGGTGTTTCTGTCACGACGGCGCCACCAGACGGCAGTGCCGTGTCTTCCCCACGCCCGTGGGGGTGTTTCTATGTAGGCGACAGGGTAGCGTCGTTCAAGGCAGTCTTCCCCACGCCCGTGGGGGTGTTTCCTGTGCTTTCTGCTCTAGCAAAGCCAGCCGCTCGTCTTCCCCACGCCCGTGGGGGTGTTTCTGTGATGCTGACATTACCGCCAGCGCCGATTGTGTCTTCCCCACGCCCGTGGGGGTGTTTCTTCACTTCATCGCAGCACAACACTGATAAGGAAGTCTTCCCCACGCCCGTGGGGGTGTTTCCACGTGGGCTACCGAGACCGGGAAGCCAACAATGTCTTCCCCACGCCCGTGGGGGTGTTTCCAAATAATGGCCGAGCCTATCGAGTGGGCCCCGGTCTTCCCCACGCCCGTGGGGGTGTTTCTGCAGCATGATGGCTACGGGCTTTATGCGGTCTGTCTTCCCCACGCCCGTGGGGGTGTTTCTACCTAAGGTACGCCGCTGGGAAGCTTGGGGTTGTCTTCCCCACGCCCGTGGGGGTGTTTCCAAACTCGGGTGGTACTGACGCCGCGTTACGTGGTCTTCCCCACGCCCGTGGGGGTGTTTCCCCTTTCTTGTCGTACTTCCTAACCTGAGTACCGTCTTCCCCACGCCCGTGGGGGTGTTTCTGTTCGGATGTTTCTCACATAAATCTGATCCATGTCTTCCCCACGCCCGTGGGGGTGTTTCCGTCTCTATCGCTTACGATATCGCCACTTGGACGTCTTCCCCACGCCCGTGGGGGTGTTTCCGTAACCGTTCGTGGGTCAGCGAGACAGGCTGCGTCTTCCCCACGCCCGTGGGGGTGTTTCCACTACGCCCGACGGGCGGCACTAAAGCGCGCAGTCTTCCCCACGCCCGTGGGGGTGTTTCTCACCACATCATCAGAGTTAAGCCGATTACGAAGTCTTCCCCACGCCCGTGGGGGTGTTTCCATCGTACTGGGTGGGGCTCAAGCTCAAGTCGGGTCTTCCCCACGCCCGTGGGGGTGTTTCCGCGCCGTCCATACCGAGCTCGTTACGAGATACGTCTTCCCCACGCCCGTGGGGGTGTTTCTGGCGGCTCATACCAGACGATTACAGCCAGCCCGTCTTCCCCACGCCCGTGGGGGTGTTTCCGAAATTGGTAGCCATCGTGCCATGTTGTACTGGTCTTCCCCACGCCCGTGGGGGTGTTTCTACGGATGCTCATAGCGCACGTCGGTGCCTACTGTCTTCCCCACGCCCGTGGGGGTGTTTCCGCAGTCGTAGTCGACTCGCCAACGGACGGGTCGTCTTCCCCACGCCCGTGGGGGTGTTTCCCCTATGCGGCGTAACGTCTCTATCGCTTACGAGTCTTCCCCACGCCCGTGGGGGTGTTTCGTTGTTGCGTGCCAAGGGCTGGCTAACATAGTGTCTTCCCCACGCCCGTGGGGGTGTTTCTGACGCGAAGCCCCTGATCGATAAGATAGTCGCGTCTTCCCCACGCCCGTGGGGGTGTTTCTCACAGCGAATGGCTGCAAGAAATGCCACATCAGTCTTCCCCACGCCCGTGGGGGTGTTTCCAGAGGCGAGTACACCCGGCAACTTACCGTGAGGTCTTCCCCACGTCCGTGGGGGTGTTTCCCTCGTGACGGCTATCAGTAACGCGAGTACGGCGTCTTCCCCACGCCCGTGGGGGTGTTTCCTTAGCGTAGGCTGTCGAAGCTGTAGCGAAGTCGTCTTCCCCACGCCCGTGGGGGTGTTTCGTAGCCGGAGGTGAGTGCGAAGTTGCATCCAACTACACACTAAGTTTGTATGATGCTTGGACACCGATTTAATCGAGGCACAGATTTCTACTGATTTCGCCATGTAAAATTAATTGTTTATTTGGGGGTATATAAATGGGTATCCAACCCAGAAGCCACAAACAAAAATAAATTAAAACAAAAACATAAAATCAATTAAACCCATCAATCCTTGATAGCCAGCTCCAGTCCTTCCTTCACTTCCTCCATCACCACATAGCTGCGTGACTCGGTCGCGCCGGGCAAGCGCAACAAGATATCGCCCAGCAATTTGCGATACAGCGACATATCGGCAATACGGGCCTTGATGAGGTAGTCAAAGTCACCAGAAACCAGATGACACTCCATGATCTCAGGTAGTTTGAGCACCTCACGCCGGAAAGCCTCGAAGATTTCGTCCGACTTGCTGGATAGGCGCAGCTCGACAAACACCAACAAGGAGGCCCCCATTGATATCGGGTTAAGCCGTGCGTAGTACCCCATGATCACGCCATCACGTTCCAGACGCTTGACGCGTTCGCTGCATGGGGTTGTTGACAATCCAACACGTTCAGCCAGATCAGTCATCGGAATGCGCCCTTCCTTTTGCAGGATTCGCAGAATTTTTCGATCGGTTCGATCCAATGCTTTGGGATTCACAGCAGTATTTTTCATTTTTTCTTGCACAATGCCTTCGCCACAGGAAATAGTCTGGCATAAGCATTCAATTATGGTGAATATTTCTATGCATTCATCAATATACTACGCCACATAACTGAATACACGGCCAGACGGTCGTTACGTTGGATGGAGCGAATAATGAAGGTACTGATTCTGGGCGGTGGCGTGATTGGGGTCACCAGTGCATATTACTTGGCCCAAGCGGGTTGCGACGTCACCTTGGTCGATCGCCAGGGCGGCCCTGCACTGGAAACCAGCTTTGCCAATGCCGGCCAGATTTCCCCTGGCTACGCGGCCCCATGGGCAGCGCCAGGCATCCCAGCCAAAGCCGTGAAATGGCTATTTCAAAAGCATGCCCCACTGGCCATTCGGCCGGACGGCACACTGAATCAACTGAAGTGGATGGGCAAGATGTTTGCCAATTGCAACGAAGCCCGCTACCACGTCAACAAAGGCCGCATGATGCGGCTGGCAGAATACAGCCGTGATGTGATCCGTGCATTACGTGCAGAAACCGGCCTGGAATATGAAGGTCGCAGTCTGGGTACCCTGCAGATTTTCCGCAGCCAGGAGCAAGTGGATGGTGCTGCAAAAGATATCGCAGTACTGAAAGAATGTGGTGTTCCGTTCGAGGTGCTGGATCGCAATGGTTGCGCCACAGCGGAGCCTGCACTGCAAGCAGTACGCGAAAAAATCGCCGGCGGGCTGCGGTTGCCCAATGATGAGACTGGCGACTGCCAGCTGTTTACTACCCGCCTCGCTGCCATGGCCGAAAAGCTTGGTGTCAAATTCCACTGGAACGTATCGATTGATGACGTCATCACAGATGGGCGCCGTGTCACTGGCGTACGTATCGGCCAGGAAACCCTGACTGCAGACCACTATGTAGTGGCCTTGGGCAGTTATACACCACTACTGATGCGCAAACTCGGGATGGATCTGCCTGTCTATCCAGTAAAAGGGTATTCACTGACCATTCCCGTACTGGATGGCAGCAAAACACCCGTCTCGACCATTCTGGACGAAACCTACAAGATCGCCCTGACCCGCTTCGACAACCGCATCCGCGTTGGCGGCATGGCCGAATTGGCCGGTTACGATCTCAGCCTGAACCCGCAGCGCCGGGCTACACTGGAAATGGTCGTTACCGACCTGTTCCCCGGTGGTGGCGATGTAGCGGCTGCCAGCTTCTGGACTGGTCTGCGACCAATGACACCGGATGGTACCCCGATCATTGGTGCCACCCCATTTGCCAATCTGTCGTTGAACACTGGCCACGGCACACTGGGATGGACCATGGCTTGCGGCTCTGGTCGATTGCTTGCCGACCTGATCACTGGTAAAACGCCAGAAATCAGCCCGGATGGACTTTCCATGGATCGTTATTCCCACGGCCAATCGGCCACCCAGCAAAGCTTGCGACCCGCGACCGCGTTCGAGGGCAAGGCATGAGGCCGGCTCGCGTCATCGTCGATTTGGCCGCATTGCGCCATAACTATCGTGTAGCCAAACAGTGTCATGGTGGCAAAGTGTTTGCCGTCATTAAAGCCAATGCCTATGGCCATGGTGCCGTGGCCTGTGCCAAAGCATTGGGGGCTGAGGCAGATGCCTTTGCCGTAGCCTGTATTGAAGAAGCGTTGGAATTACGCGCTGCCGGTATTCAACAGCCCATTCTGCTGCTGGAAGGGGTTTTCGAAGCCAATGAACTGGTATTGGTCAATCGGCATCAGTTATGGATTGCAGTAGCAACCCCAGAACAAGTTGCCATGATTGAGTGCACCCCGGTTGCTGCACCACTACACGTCTGGTTGAAAGTGGATAGTGGCATGCACCGCTTGGGCATCACACCCTCCGAAGCTGCAGACGTTGCCAAGCGTCTACAAGCCACCGGCAAACTCGCATCGCTGGTCTGGATGACCCATTTCGCCCGCGCTGACGAACCGGACGAAATAGCCACCCAGCATCAGACTGAGTGCTTCGATCAAGCCATGCTTGGCCAATCTGCAGCAGCCTCCTTGAGCAACTCAGCCGGCATTCTGGCCCACCCTCGCGCGCACCGTGAATGGGGCCGGGCGGGCATCATGCTGTACGGTTCATCGCCATTTGCAGAACGTTCGGCTGCAGAACTGGGTTTACGCCCGGTGATGCGATTTCTCAGTAAATTGATCAGTGTCCGCGATTTACCAGCAGGCGAAGCCATTGGTTATGGGGGCACTTTCGTGACGGACAAGCCAATGCGTGTCGGTGTGGTTGCCTGTGGTTATGCAGATGGTTACCCGCGCCATGCCAGCACAGGTACACCCGTTTCCATCAATGGCCGGTTGAGCCGCGTCATCGGTCGGGTATCGATGGATATGCTGGCAGTCGATCTAACGGATTTACCTGATGCCACTGTCGGCAGCACGGTTGAATTATGGGGCGAACATATCCCGGTTGATGCAGTTGCCAAACGCGCCGGCACCATCTCGTATGAACTGCTGTGCAATGTGAAACGCGCGGCATTCGAGTGGCAAGATGGCGATACACCTCAACAAGCCAGTTGACTATGTGTAACCCTTAATACAACAGGCCCGTTACGACGGGCCTGTTGTATTAAGGTGCAGTCCATCCTGTCAAAGCACCTGCAATCCTGTCTCTTCGATTGTTTCCGGTAGCATTTCTTTGATCAGCTGACGAATCATTGTTGCGGTCTGCGCTGGGTACTCCAATGGAAACAAATGACCACCAGTTACCTGTCTACACCGAATACCATGATGCCGGCGCATATTGTCGATATCGATGCGATGTACCAGATCTGATTCCCGGCCACTGACAAAAGCAGCGGGTACAGTCAAACGACCACGGGTTTCCGGGTATCGGTGTGGCAAGCTGCAATAAATCTGGTACTCGATGCGGGGATCAAATTTCAACCGTACCCCCTGCCCTGCGTCAATGGTGCCGTGATAGACATAATCCGCCAGGCACTGCGGATCAACCCTGGCAAAGAGCGACTTGGCCTGAAAATAACGAATGGCCTCCTGCTTGGACGGCCAATAGGCACGGCGTCGTTTGCAGACACCTGCCGGGGTAATGTACTCCATCATGCCCAATCGCTTTGACAACCCAACTGCAACTGACTTCAAACGCCCCATGATGGGCGAATCCAGCAAGATGATGGCCTTGAACAGATCAGGCCGTTGAATGGCTGTCAAGTAAGTGAGAAATCCCCCCAACGAATGCCCGACACCGATGACCGGATAAGATGCATTGCGCTCGATGTGATTGATCAATTCGGTAATCAGATGTGGCCAACCATCGGTTACCGGGTAATCGGGATTGTGGCCAATGGTATCGATATAGCCAATGCCGAACGAGCCCCGCAGGTGGTCGAACAATTTACAATAGCTGCCAGCCGGAAAACCGTTGGCGTGGGAAAACTGAATCCAGTCTTGATGGCTAGGCGCAGGGTCTTGCGGGGTCATTGCGGGTAACTGATAACAAACCGATAAAGGCCAGCATAGCCCGTACCACCGGCCGCGTCACTGACTTCAACTGCAAAGTGAATTGACATTTGTCAAACCTGCCTGCTTGAAACCTTGTTGATACGCCCCATCTTTCTAGCATGAAATCAGGCGGCCAAACGCCGCACCAAGGAGATTCACATGCGTTTTGACAAGCTCACCACCAAATTCCAGCAAGCCCTGGCTGATGCCCAAAGCATGGCCTTGGCTAACGACAATAGCTTTATCGAGGCCCCGCACCTGCTGCTGGCCATGATCAATGATGCCGAGGGTGGCATCAGCTCGCTCCTGTCCCGCGCTGGCGTCAATGTACCGCCGTTGAAAACCGCGCTGGATGCCGCAATCAAGCGACTGCCGCAAGTGGAGGGCACCGGCGGCGAGATCACCGTATCGCGCGAGCTGGGCAATCTGCTGAATATCACGGACAAACTGGCGATGAAACGTGGCGACCAGTTCATTGCCAGTGAGCTGTTTCTGCTGGCACTGTTGGAGGACAAAACCGATACCAGCCGAACCCTCAAAGAAAACGGTGGCAACAAGCAAGCATTGGAAGCCGCCATTGATGCCGTACGCGGTGGCCAGCATGTCGGCAGCCAAGATGCCGAAGGCCAACGCGAAGCATTGAAGAAATATTGTCTAGACCTTACTGAGCGTGCCCGCCAAGGCAAGTTGGACCCGGTGATCGGCCGCGACGACGAAATCCGTCGTGCCATCCAGGTGCTGCAACGCCGTACCAAGAATAACCCAGTCCTGATCGGCGAACCGGGCGTGGGCAAAACGGCCATTGTCGAAGGCTTGGCACAACGGATCGTCAATGGTGAGGTGCCGGAATCGCTGAAACATAAACGCGTGCTGGTGCTGGATCTGGCGGCACTGCTGGCCGGTGCGAAGTACCGTGGCGAATTTGAAGAGCGCCTGAAGGCCGTATTGACCGATCTGGCCAAAGATGAAGGCAATACCATCGTCTTCATCGACGAAATCCATACCATGGTCGGCGCCGGTAAAGCCGAGGGTGCGATGGACGCCGGCAATATGCTGAAACCGGCCTTGGCTCGTGGTGAGCTGCACTGCGTCGGCGCAACCACGCTGGACGAATACCGCAAATACATCGAGAAAGATGCAGCGCTGGAACGCCGCTTTCAAAAAGTGCTGGTGGACGAGCCGTCAGTAGAGGACACCATCGCCATCCTGCGCGGCCTGCAGGAAAAATATGAGATCCACCACGGTGTGGAAATCACCGACCCAGCCATCGTCGCCGCGGCCGAACTGAGCCATCGCTACATTACCGACCGTTTTTTGCCGGACAAGGCCATTGATCTGATCGATGAAGCGGCCGCACGCATCAAGATGGAGATCGATTCCAAGCCAGAGGTGATGGACAAGCTCGATAGACGCATGATTCAGCTCAAAATCGAGCGTGAAGCGGTGAAAAAGGAAAAAGACGAAGCCTCACAAAAGCGCTTGGGTCTGCTGGAAGAGGAAATTGGCCGACTGGAAAAGGAATATGCCGACCTGGAAGAAATCTGGAAGGCTGAAAAATCGCAAGTACTGGGTAGCCAAGCCATCCGCGAGCAGATCGACAAACTGAAAAACGCCATGGATGACGCCAAGCGTAAGGGCGACTGGCAAAAGGTGTCCGAAATCCAATACGGTGAGTTGCCAAAACTGGAAGCCCAGTTGAAGCAGGCAGAAGCCCATGAAGGTAGCGTGCAAAGCAAGCCACGATTGTTGCGCACCCAGGTTGGCGCAGAGGAAATCGCCGAGGTGGTCAGCCGTGCTACCGGCATCCCCGTCAGCAAGATGATGCAGGGGGAACGCGACAAACTACTGCAGATGGAAGGTGTGCTGCATCAGCGTGTCGTGGGGCAGGATGAGGCCGTCCGGCTGGTATCAGATGCCATTCGCCGCTCGCGTTCCGGATTATCTGACCCGAACAAACCTTATGGCTCGTTCCTGTTCCTGGGGCCGACTGGCGTGGGCAAAACCGAACTATGCAAAACGCTGGCCAGTTTCCTGTTTGATTCGGAAGAACACCTGATCCGTATCGACATGAGCGAATTCATGGAGAAACATTCAGTATCACGCTTGATCGGCGCCCCACCAGGCTATGTTGGTTACGATGAAGGTGGCTACCTGACCGAAGCGGTACGTCGCAAGCCATACAGTGTGATTTTGCTGGATGAGGTCGAGAAAGCTCATCCTGATGTGTTCAACGTATTACTGCAGGTACTGGATGATGGTCGCCTGACCGATGGCCAGGGCCGTACCGTGGACTTCAAGAATACGGTGATCGTGATGACCTCGAATCTGGGCAGTCAACACATCCAGGCAATGGCAGGTGATGACTATCAGGTGATCAAGCTGGCTGTCATGGCGGAGGTTAAAGGCTATTTCCGGCCTGAATTCATCAACCGAATCGACGAAGTGGTGGTGTTCCACGCGCTGGACAATGCACATATCCGCTCTATCGCCAAGATTCAGCTAGCTGGTCTGACCAAGCGACTGAATGCGATGGAGATGGATCTGACCATCACCGATGCCGCACTGGATCTGATCGGCGAGGCCGGTTTCGATCCGGTCTATGGCGCACGACCGTTGAAACGGGCAATTCAGGCAGAGATCGAAAACAAATTGGCCAAAGAAATTCTATCTGGTCATTTTCTGCCGAAAGATATCATCACGATAGATGTGCAAGATGGCAATGTGGTGTTCAGCAAACCTCATTGACGCCGTTTAGAGGAACGTAGTTGGAAACCGGCTCAAGCCTCGCCGCTTAGCCGGTTTTTTCTTACTCTTTCGCCAGCACCTGCTGCATTTCCGGCGTCAGCTCCATCCGATATTTATCAAACAGCGCCCGATAGTTAACTGAACGACGCAGCGCACGCATGTGACGATTGAAACGCTCACGCACCGCCGACATGTCTCGTGCCTTGGTAAAGGCCAGTTGGCTGGGAACAAGGTCCAGTGGTGGGTTCAACCGAACCACTTGTTGTGCCACCTGGTCGGGCATATGCGCTAGCGTATAATTGGCGGCAAACAATCGGCTGGGGACCAGATCAACCCGGTTCGAAGTCAAGCTGGTAAAAGCTTGATCCAACGAGCTGACCTCGAACATGATCAACTGTGGACGAAGTAATTCGAACTGTTTACCAAATACATAATTGCGGATGGCACCGACCCGCATACCGGTCAACGCCGCCCAATCGCCGCTGAATTGCGGAAATGCCCCCTTTCGGGCATAAAAATAGATTGCGTTCGGTACAATCATTTCTTGTGCATAATCCAGCCATTGCGCTCGCTCCGGGGTATAAGCCACGGTAAAGATGCAGTCACGTGCGCCTTGCTTGACCAACTCCAGTGCACGTGACCAGGACACCACGCTCACCTCCATCTTATCCCCGCCCTGTGCCATGGCCTCGCGAATCACATCCACGGCAAAACCCACTACTTCACCCTTGGTATTCTGATAAACCATGGGTGGAAAATGTTGACTGACACAGCGTACAGTATCGGCCATCGCCAGCTGGCTGGCACAGCATGCAATCAGCATCCAACCGACTTTACCACTCAGCTGTTGGTGAACAAACGCTTTACGCTCATGCCGGCCAAGCATAGGTAATCCCTATCAAATCATCACATCTGGATTTGGTGGATGAACATCGTAAGCAACCCGGCCTGTCTGACTACCACCTTGAGTTACCACAATCATCGCCCTACCCGATTTGATTGTAGTACCCATCAGTCAACCGGATCACCCCTTCTACAGCATGCCCACCCTACGCTTTACACCATGAAAGTTGGCAATGTAGCGCCTAAGATGGGTAGAAGCCATCAGAATGGATTGAGACATGCCAACCCCGTCACGCGGGCCATCGCTTCGAGCATTACTTGCCTGGTTCATCTGCCTCGTTGCTGTTGCCTGTGGTGGTGGCTCAGGCCCCAGCCCATTTCCGGACCCGACCACACCTGGCACCACTGGCCAGAATCAACTGAAACTGTCGCTCAGCAAAAATAGCTTCACCGCAGGCGAAACCGTAACCGCCACTGCCACGCTGCTGAATACCAGCGGCAAACCTGTAGCCAACGAAATCGTACAATTCACTGTAGATGGCAGCTTGATCCGGCTGACCCCTGTCACCGGCGCAACCATGACCAATGCCAGTGGCGAAGCAACGGTGTTGATGACCTCGACAAACGGTACGGCAATAGGGGCTTCACGGCTGGTTGCAACCAGCAACATTGGCAGTACTGAAATCAGTGCATCACTGGCGTACCAAATTGGCGCAGCAGATTTACGTCTGGGTACCCTGACTGTCGGAAACAGCCATCTGTCTGCCTATGCAACCACCAGTCTCGCTATTAATGTTACGCAGAATGGCGAACTGGTCAGTTCGCCGGTCACAGTCAGTTTTCGTTCGATCTGCGCGGCCAACAACAAAGCCACACTGGATAGCCAAGCCAATACCGTCAATGGTGTTGCCACGGCCAGCTATACGGATCAAGGCTGTGCAGGGCAAGATACCATCACCGCCAGCCTGGCCGGATCAGATCAGACGGCCAGTACCAATTTGACTGTTGCTGCGCCCGGTGCCACGTCACTGCAGTTCGTCAACGTTGTTCCGGAAGATGGCATCCTTGCACTCAAAGGTTATGGCTCCGGTAACCGTGGTGAATCGGCCAAGATCACCTTCAAGTTGGTGGATGCACAAGGCACTGGTGTAGCCAACCAGTCATTACACTTTTCACTGAGTACGGCCACGGGTGGGATTCGTTTTGACAACGGTGGCACCACAGTCAATGGGCTCACCGACAACAGTGGTCAAGTTTCAGTCACCGTATTGTCAGGAAACCAACCCACTCCCATTCGCGTCATCGCCAGCACAGCCGACAACAGTCTGGCCACCCAATCCAGCGGGTTATCCGTCAGTACTGGCTTTCCGGACCAGGATAGCTTTTCGTTGTCGGCCTCGTCTTTCAACATTGATGGCATGCGCCTGGATGGCAATACCACTGAGTTACAGGTTCGGCTGGCGGATCACTTCAATAATCCAGTACCGGATGGCACATCAGTCAGCTTTGTCAGCAACGGTGGCCGAATTGGTAATTTGACCAGTGGCGAATGCAAGACCGAATCCAGCACCTGCAAGGTCATGCTGACTTCACAAGCACCACGCCCCAATAATGGACGGGTGCAGATCACTGCTTATGCAGTAGGAGAGGAAAGCTTCGTCGACCTGAACGGCAATATTGTGGCCGACAACGATGCCGAATTACGTGACATCAATGGCTTGTCGTCCGATATGGGTGAAGCCTTTGTCGACAATGATGAGAATGGGCAACACACACCCAATACAGACACCCCAATCGATTTCAACAGTAATGGGGTTTATGACGCCCCAGACGGCAAATTCAATGGCGCCTTATGTCAGCCTGGCTTTGCACGCTGCAGCAGTCAGAAATTTGTCCATGTTTTTGCCCAGGCTACCGTTATCTTTTCCGATCCTGACAGCATGCAAGCTACCTGGACCAGCACCAGCGCGGGTTATCCAGATGTTGCACTGACGACCATCAATGTCAGTTGCACAGGTAACGTTCAAAGCTATGCGGTGTACCTGCGGGATGGCAGAGGTAACATTTTACCCAAGGATACCGCCCTGACCCTGTCACTGGATGGAGAAAGCGCCGCCTATTTCGGGTTGAGCGGCACCAGCGCCACGATACCCTCGGGTGCACCTACAGCCAATACCCGTGTACCGGGCATGACGATTTTCCCGTTCAGCCTCTCGGCAGTCACCAACGATGCTGGGCAATGCGTGATTGGCGCACGGGTCCAGCTCACGGCCAGAGTCACCTTCTCGCGTGCCGATGGGACGGAATTAGGGACGACGCTTCAGGTACCGGTGGCAATTGGCCCCTGAACATGGATTGCTGACGATCTATCAACCATTCAGCTTATTCAACGTCCAGTGGTTTGGATGCCCGTATGTAACAGGGTTGTCATCAGCGCTGCGGGGCAGGGACGGGAATAGAGGAAGCCCTGCATGATATGGCAGCCCAACCCGATCAGCGCGGTAACCTGGTCCGCCTGTTCCACACCCTCTGCGACCAATTCCAAGCCCAGACTATGCCCAAGGTTGATAATCGCGGCAATGATGGCCGCGTCACTGCTATCGGTCTGCATGTCGCGTACAAACGACTGATCGATTTTCAGTACATCCACCGGAAAGCGTTTCAGATATGCCAGGCTTGAATAACCAGTACCAAAATCATCGACTGCAATACTGACACCCAATGCTTTCAACGCACTCAATGTATTTCGGGTCCGCTCCACATCATGCATCAACACGCCTTCTGTGATTTCCAGCTCCAGCGCTTCTGGCACAATACCTGTCTGGTTCAGTACTTCGGCGACAACCCCAGGAAACCCTTCCTCTACAAACTGCACTGCAGAAATATTCACACAGACACGAACCTTGTGACCTTCCTCATGCCATGCACAGGCCTGTTGGCATGCCTTCATCAGCACAAATTTACCAATCGGAATGATCAGACCACACTCTTCAGCCAGCGGAATGAAACGGGCCGGTGAAATCAGCTCACCCTCATCATTACGCCAACGCAACAACGCCTCCACCCCCACAATGGCATCAGTATCAGCATCCACCTTGGCCTGGTAGAACACCTCCAGTTGCTTGCGATCAATGGCTTCTCGCAGGTGCCGTTCCAATAAATGGCGGCTGAGCAGAATCTCTTCGATATCACTGGAAAAGAACCGGCATCGACCCCGCCCTTCTTGCTTGGCCCGATACATGGCTGAATCGGCATGGCGCATCAGGGCTTCCTGATCTTCGGCATCATCGGGGTAGATACTTATCCCGACACTGGCAGTCAAATTGAACGTACTGTCCTCCACCGCCATGGGTGTCATCACATTGTCCAGCAAGCGCTGCGCCACCTGTCCCACCCGTTCGATCGATTCCAGCTCCGGTAGTAACACGATGAATTCATCCCCACCCTGCCGACTGAGCGTATCCGTTGGCAATAACGTTTGACGTAGCCGGATGGACAGTTGCCGCAACAACGCATCACCCGTGCTATGCCCGACGGCATCGTTGATGAATTTGAAATGATCAATATCCAGAATCAGCATCGCTACGCGCATATTGTTGCGATGGGCAAGCTGCAATGCCTGGTCAACACGGTCGTTCAGCAGAATACGATTGGGCAGATCAGTGAGCGCATCATGCTGGGCAAGGTGTGTCATTCGAATCGCCGTAGCCTGTACTTCGCTGACATCTCGAAACACGACAATCACCCCAGAAAGATTGCCACTCGGGTCACGGATTGGTGCAGCAGCATGCTCGATACCGAACTCTCGCCCACCTCTGCCACACAGCCAGCAATCACTTGATGTCGATACAACGTGGGTTTCCCGCAGAGCAAGGCGCACCGGGTTTTCCAGTACCGTATCGGTAGTCTTTTCATGCAACGGCATGACCACTTCGATCGGTGCACCGATCGCATCCTTGCTCATCCAACCGGTCATCTCTTCCGCGATC
Organism: Chitinivorax sp. B; assembly: GCF_005503445.1. NCBI lineage: Bacteria > Pseudomonadati > Pseudomonadota > Betaproteobacteria > Chitinivorax > Chitinivorax sp. B. The sequence goes on from NZ_SCOH01000019.1 coordinate 30,058, forward strand.
GGATTGAGGAATACCACATGGCCATCGCTGTCAGTCGCGATGACAGCATCGGCAATCGAATCAAGCATGACACGCATCCGCTCCTTTTCCTGATAGAGTGCCGTTTCCGAATGCTTGCGTTCTGTAATGTCCGTCACCAGCATCAGAAAACCATCGCCAGCCTGCTGTCTGGACGCCACCAATGCAACCATGGCGTATCGTACCGCCCCCCTTTCATCGGGCAACACACACTCAAATGTGACGTCATCCCCAGCCAGCACGGTAGATAGATAAGGTTGGATAGAGGCGTAGGCCGATTGCCCAATCACATCACGAACATGCATACCACACATAGCATTGGCGGTGACACCAAACCAACGGCCAGCGCTGTCATTACTGAACCGGTTGCGTAAATCTTCATCCCAATAAGCCACCAAGGCCGGGAGATGTCGCATCAGATCAGCCAGATCTCGCCGCGCCTGCACAATGTCCCGAGTCTGCCGTTTCAGTGTCAGTTGCGTCTGAACACGTGCACGGGCTACCGGGATATTCAGTGGTTTTTGTAAAAAATCAACCCCCCCACGTGTCAACGACTGCACTTCATGCTGGTCGCTATCGTGCGCCGTCACAAAGATAATGGAACATTCGGCCGTGGTTGGATCTGCCTTCAGCGACTCGCATACTGCGTAACCATCCATGCCTGGCATCTCGATATCCAGCAGGATCACATCCGGCTTGCGTTGGCGAGCGATATTCACGGCACCGGCGCCGTCGGTGGCAAACAGTACCTCACCCATACCAATGACCGCTTCGCTCAACAACTTGATGTTTGTAACCGAGTCGTCAACGATAAGAATAATTGGTGCCTGACTTCGTTTCTCATTGAACACCAGCATCACCTTTTGAGCTTTGTTGACAAGCGATCAAGCCCACGCTAACGGTGGTCTTCATCACATGGTCGCCGTGTCGGTGTCAGTCTGAAAATGAGAATCTGGCAATGGCACGTGTCCCCGCCTTTCTGTCAAGCGGGTTGGATATCGCGACAAATCGTGCTCATAATCAAGACCAGCCTGGTCACCTGCCGGCAACACGCGGGACAGGCTTAGTTGTTTGCAATCCCTTGATCAGTTTCTTTATAGACGATTCGCCCTGTGGCAGGGTATGACGAGTGCTTTTCCTTTCGAACAGTCTGGCACCCATCTTCCACCCAACGTGCCCACACATTGCACCTGCCGTGCTACGGTAAAATCTGAACGAGGTTTGCGATGCATTCCTTCATGTACCATTGGCGTACCGTGTTCACCCCTAAGACGTTGCTGCGGGTGGCCCTGCCGGGTTTGCTCGTTCTGGTGGGGTTGGTCTGGTGGCACGGCCTGACGGAACGGGCACGCCTACTCAGAGAATGGGATTCACGGCTCAGTGGCATGGCAGCCAACAGAACCGCTAATCTGCAACGGCAGTTGAATGAGCTGGAACGAAGTGTCACCTTTCTTGCCAGCGTCCCACCGATTCAAGGCATCGTCCGAGCCACCAGTAATCAGGATTTCGATGTCACTGAACACAGCCCCCGCTCCTTGTGGGAAAGGCGCCTGCAGACCATTTTCATCGGCTTCATGACGGCTTATCCGGATGCAACTCAAATTCGACTCATCGGCATAACCAATAACGGCCGTGAATTGGTACGGGTCGACCGGCATCAGGGACGAGTGTTGTTGATTCCCCCGGATAAGCTGCAGTCCAAAGGCGATCGGGACTACTTCCAAGCAATCGCTAAACTGAAACAGGGAGAACGATATCTATCCAATATTTCGTTGAATCAGGAGCATGGCCGTATCGAGGTACCCCATGTTCCGACATTGCGAGTGGGTACACCAGTCTATTCGGAACAGGGTGAGCTTTTTGGCATGGTGGTACTCAACGTCAATGTCAACAGTCTGTTTCTTCCGTTACAAGCCAATAAAACAGCCGATATCAAAATTCATGTCACGAATCAGGATGGCGACTACTTGGTGCATCCCAACCCATCGTTCACCTTTGGTTTTGATCGTGGATTACGTCGTCGCTGGCAGGATGACTGGACGTTAGCCTCCAAAGCATCCAATCCGCTTCAGGATTTCGTGCTATATCGATCCGCCTCAGGCAACGTACATACTGCCACTCGGCAGGTGCCGCTTGATGGGCCACACCACAGACGGTTTCTGAATGTCATGATCTCACTGCCTGAACAATTGATTGACGCTTCGGTGGCCCAATCCACTCGTTACTTCATGCTGGCATTGCTGGGTGGCACGATATTGGTGGCGACTTTCCTGTCGCTTTATGAACAGATTCGACAACGGATCAACGTGGAGCAAGCCAGGCTGGCCGCCATCGTCGAAAGTACACAGGATGCAATCATTGGCAAATCGATGGATGGCATCATCAACAGCTGGAACGCCGGCGCAGAGAAAATGTTCGGTTATTCGGCACAGGAAGCCATTGGCCAGTCGTTGGCCAGGTTGATCATTCCCGAGGAGCATTTGGCTGAAGAGCACGCCATCCTGGAACGGATCAGCCAAGGGGACATTGTCCCCAGCTTCAATACGCAACGCCGACGCCGTGATGGCAGCATGCTGGATGCAGCGGTCACCCTCTCTGCCATTCGTGCCAAGGATGGCCATCTGGTTGGTATTGCCAAGACCGTGCGCGATATCAGCGACCAGAAAGCAGCAGAAGCGCGTATTTGTCAGCTGAATGACTCGCTGGAACAGCAGATCGCCGAACGTACCCGGCAATTGCAAAATACATCCGCATTACAACGCGCCATTCTTGACAGTGCCGGGAATGCCATCATTGCCACGGATCCAAGCGGGCTGATTACGCTGTTCAACCCTGCCGCAGAGGCGATGCTAGGCTATCACGCTGATGAACTGATCGGCAAACAGACGCCCACGTTGTTTCATTTACGCGATGAAGTGAATGCACGGGCAGCCGAACTGTCACGGGAAATGCGGCGCTCGATCTCGTCTAATTTTGATGTATTCGTTTTGAAAGCCCGGCAAGGGCAAATCGACAACCATGAATGGACCTACGTTCGCAAAGATGGTAGTCACCTGACCGTTCAATTGTCAGTCAGTGCGATTCACAAGGTATCGGGCGACATTGCTGGTTTTCTGGGTATTGCTACCGACATCTCTGAACTCAAACGTACCGAGAAAGCCTTACAGGATCGTGAGCATTTCCTCAGCAACTTGACCGACATCATTCCCGGTATGGTGGGTTACTGGGATCGCGATCTGCGCTGTCGATTTGCCAATATTGCCTATCGGGAGTGGTTCGGCCGTTCACCCAGGTCCATGCTGGGTATCAAGATACAAGAGTTGCTGGGGCCAGAGCTATATGCCAAAAATGAGCCCTACATCCTCAACACTCTGCATGGCGAACCCCAACGGTTCGAACGTACGCTAGTCAAGGCCGATGGCAGTATCGGGTACACCTGGGCGCACTATATTCCCGTCTGGAAAGGTAATGCCGTTGATGGATTTTTCGTGATGGTGAGCGATGTCACGGAGCTGAAGCAATTGCAGGTGGAACTCGAAATTCGCAATGAACAACTCAAACAGGGGCGTGACCAAGCAGAATCGGCCAACCGTGCCAAATCGGCGTTTCTTGCCAACATGAGCCATGAAATTCGCACGCCGATGAACGCCATTATCGGTTTGACAGAATTGTTGCAGCACACGGATCTGACCGCACGGCAAAGCGACTATGCCAGCAAGATCGAATCTGCGGCTCGATCACTGCTTGGCATTCTCAACGACATCCTGGACTTTTCTAAAGTAGAGGCCGGCAAGATGGCGCTGGAACAGGCGCCATTCCAGCTGGATCAGCTGGTACGGGACTTGTCGGTCATCCTGTCCGCAAGCACCGGGCAAAAAGACATCGAAATCCTGCTGGACGTGGACCCACGACTACCCAACAGAATCATCGGCGATGCATTGCGGCTGCAACAGATATTGATCAACTTGTCAGGGAACGCCGTCAAATTTACAGAACATGGCGAAGTCATTGTCTCGATTCGCCTGCTTGAGCAAGCACCGCACAGCGTGCTGATTGAATTTGCAGTACGCGACACCGGTATTGGCATTTCAGCCGAGCAGCAGGAGCGAATCTTCGAAGGCTTCTCACAAGCCGAGGCCTCCACCACTCGTCGTTTTGGCGGAACCGGACTGGGGCTGGCGATCAGTCGGCGGCTGATCAGTCTGATGGGTGGGAAGCTACATTTGGACAGCGCCCCTGGCCGGGGTAGCATCTTCAGCTTTGACTTGCAATTGCAACTGGCCGCTGAACCAGAATCGCTTCCAACGGAACCGCCCCACACGCTGCACGTACTGTTTGTTGATGACAACACAACAACCCGTGATGTCCTGAGCAAAATGGCACAAAGTCTGGGCTGGCATGCCAGCTGCGTTGAAAGTGGCAACCAGGCGTTGGCACTACTACAAGCAGCAGACTGCCCAGCTTACCAGGCCATTTTCGTCGACTGGAACATGACAGGATTGGATGGCTGGGAAACCTGTCATCGCATCCGACAACTATCTGGTCATGACCATACCATCTTGGTCATCATGGTGACTTTGCATGCCCGGGAAATGTTGGCACAACGGGTCAAGGAGGATCAAACGCTGGTGAATGGCTTCGTCGTCAAACCAGTGATTGCTACCATGCTGCAGGATACCATTGCGAATACCAACAAGCGTCCGGATTTGTTCAACCTGCATACGACACCCGCCAGCCGATCCCGCTTGAGCGGTCTACGGCTATTGGTAGTGGAAGACAATATCATCAATCAGCAAGTCGCCCAAGAATTGCTGTCCAGCGAAGGAGCCTATGTAGAAGTCGCCAGTAGCGGGGAAGCCGGTGTTGAAGCAATCTGCAATGCCACGCCACCTTTTGACGCCGTGCTGATGGATATCCAGATGCCAAGTATGGACGGATTCACCGCAACCAGCGAAATCCGGCATCGCTTACACGAGGCTACCCTACCCATCATTGCCATGACGGCCAACGCCATGCCAGCAGACCGTGCAGCCTGTCTTGCAGCCGGTATGAATGATCATGTCGGCAAACCGATTGAATTGGACAAGCTGGTTACCGTGTTGCAAAAACACACTGGCCGAGGCGATGCAACCATCTCGTCTACTACTGTCCTCCCAGTCAACCCGCCTGATGCGACATGCCTGGACACTGCCAATGCCTTACGTCGGATTGGCAATAACACCGCACTGTATTTACGATTGCTGAAGTCATTCCAGTCCGATGCGGACAATATGGCCCAGCAATTGGCACAACATTTGGCCCAGCAAGATTTCAAACAGGCCCATCGCGTGGTGCATACGCTGAAAGGGCTAGCTGGCGCGGTTGGCGCCACCATTCTCGCCAAACAGGCTGCCGAATCCGAATTGGTGCTGAAACAGGCCGCAGCTGATCTGGACACATCCAGTTTCTACGTTCCATTGCATCAGACCATTGAACAGACCCTGCTACAAGTATCAGGCGTCATTCGATTACTGGAAGTGAAACCCACCAGCCCACCACCAAACCAACCAACTGCCGAAACCAGCGAATTGCGAAGTCGATTACAAGAACTATCCCAACTGCTTCAAAGCTCAAATCTGCGGGCAGCCGATGTCTTCACCAGTCTGCAGCAACAATGCCACGATTCGCTTGCCGACTCTTTGACGCTATTGGAAAACATGGAAGCTGCCATCAGCCATCTGGATTTTCCTGAAGCTGACCGACTTTGTCAGCAATTGATCCAACAGACCTTATCACAACTGATCCCGTGATAAGGTTGTAGCAAAGCAGGAAAATCCGTGGTCACGCACCGGCTACAATGTTCAGGTTGACGGTAAAACAGGCCCCACCCAAACGCTTACTTCGTCCAACATCCAGCGTACCGCCATAGGCCGTTACAATATCTTTGACCAAGGCCAGCCCCAGGCCATGACCTGGGGCGCGTTCGTCGATACGTCCTCCACGGGCAAAGATGGCTTCGGCATCAGCTACTCCTGGGCCATTGTCTTCGATGACTATTGTCAGACGCTTGGGACTGCTGGCCATCGCCAGGTTCACCTGGCCTTTTGAAAACTTACAGGCATTGTCAAGCAGGTTTCCCACCAGTTCATACAAATCCCCCTGATCAATACGTGCCTGTAGATCTGTAGCAACATCCAGCGCAATGTTCACTGCCTTGTCAGCGTAGACCTTGCTGAGAGAACCGACGATCTTATCAATGTCCGGGCGCAGTAGAATCGGTGGTTGCAGGCTCGATGAACCTGCCGTAGATGCTCGTTGCAACTGGTATTGCACAATCTGATCCATCCGGCCCAGCTGCTCGGTCACCGTGTGGGCCATGGCAGGGTCGTTTTCCACTACTGCGTTACGCAGCACTGCCAATGGTGTCTTCAGACTGTGTGCCAGATCTCCTAATGCGTCACGATAACGCTGCTGCTGTGCTCGCTCGCGTCCCAGCATGTCGTTCAAGTTACGGGTCAGGCCAACCAGCTCGTCTGGATAGTCTTCGGCCAGATGATCACGCTGCCCACCTTCCACCTCGCGCAATTCGCGTACCACTCGGCGCAAGGGCTGCAGGCCCCAGCGCAATACCAGAAACTGCGTCACAATCAGCAGACAGGCCATGCCGCCCAACCAACCCCACAAGGCCCGACGATATCGTTGAATCTGGTTGAGGAAGGCTTGTTCATCCTCCGCCACACTGAATGTGAGTACAATGTGCTTTCGGCCGATCTGCCACTTCACACCGAAACCCAGTACAAAATAAGGCCGGCCGTGGCGATCACGCATCTCGGAAAACCGTTGTTCGCCGGGTGTCAGGACGCGTTCGAATGGAATATCAAGGCCAATAGTAGAGTTGGATTGCCATTCGGAATGAGCATTCAGGTCAGCAATGTTGGCATACAGACCCGAGCCCGGCAGGCCAAAACGCGGTTCGTTGAGCGCGGAAGGCATCACTACCTTGCCTGATGGGTCCAGTTCTGCCGCTGCCATCAGGACATAAAGTTGCCCAAGCAGGCGCTCCTGTCGAGCTTCCAGCGCACTTTCACGGAAAGCACGATCCAACGCCGCGGCAGTCAATGCAACAAAGACCAACAGTACCAACGCTGCCGACACCGCCACGCGCGCACGGATCGACATCAGTACGCGCATCAAGGGGGTGCGACGGGTCATGTCAAGGCAAAGCGATAACCGCGGCCACGCAGGGTTTCAATCGGCAAGAGCTTGCCTTCTGGGTCCAGCTTTTTGCGCAAACGTCCAATGATCACCTCAATCACATTGCTGTCACGCTCTTCATCGTGCGGATAAAGGTAATCACCCAATTCATCCTTGGCTACCACTTTATCGCGATGTTTCACCAAGTATTCCAGCATACGGTATTCAAACGTAGTCAGATCCAGCTCGACTCCTTCACGCCATACCTTTTGCGCGGACCAATCCAATGCCAACGGCCCAAACTCGATACGTGAGGATTGCACAGTACCCGCCGAACGACGCAACAGAGCTCGTACCCGAGCCAATAATTCCGGGAAGTCGAAAGGCTTGGTCAGATAGTCATCCGCCCCGGCATCCAGCCCTTCCACTTTTTCCTGCCAGCGGTTACGGGCCGTCAAAATCAGAATTGGCAAGGTTTTACCTGCGGCCCGTACGCGTTTGATCACTTCAATGCCAGACAATTTAGGTAGACCAAGATCGACAATCGCCACGTCAAACGGAAATTCACCTGCCAGATACAGACCATCTTCGCCATCGGCTGCGGATTCAACGGCGAACCCTTCCTGAGCCAACTGGCGGGTCAGAAATTCGCGCAATAGCGGCTCATCTTCAACAATCAATACTTTCATTACTGAACCGCTCCAGATTCGGCATCCACCAATATGATCCGTACTTCGCCCTTGGGGGTCAGAATCTTGACGCGATACACCTCGCGCCCACTCTGATCGGCCTTGTCGACCGACAGCACTCGCCCACCCGTAGAACGTTGGGCCGATGCCGCAGCCTCGTCACGGCTGACTTTGGCCGACCAGGCCGGAGCGGGCCCGAAAAGCATCGCCAACACAGCGACTAAGAACAGCGAACGGCGCATGGTGGATTTCCTTAATTTGTTCCTCACTGCCCCGCATTCTAGCTTGCGTCGGGGCTGGTGCAAATGTTACCTGTCAGGATAACGCATCACCGGCTCACTCTGCCGGGTCAACCGATACTCTTACGCGCATACGATTACCCGGATCATGCGGCATGATCGTTGTATAGCGCTGGCCCGCATATTCATATGTCACACGATATCCGGTTACGCGCGATTCCCAATTATCGATATTACGACAACGGCGCACTTCCCGCGGTTCATCATTGTAGACCTGCTCGATGCGCTCTCCGCCATTGTCCATGCGATCGCCGATCAATGCCCCAATCACTGCACCTGCAGCAGTCGCAGCCTCACGCCCATGACCTTTGCCCACTTGATTCCCCAGCACACCACCAGCAATACCACCAATCACAGCACCACCATAACTACGGTCCTGGCTGGGCAAGGCGGCACGACGGCCACCATCATAAATGTACTCGGTTGAGCAATCCTGGCGTGGCCGATTGACGCGCTCATACTCCGGAACGGCGCTTTTCACCCGTGCATAGTCGGTAAAAGACTCCGCGAAGCTTGGTACTGTCGCCAGACCAGTCATCAGCAATACAGTCAATTTGAGCTTGTTCATCTTGTTCTCCTGAGCAACGAACCATGTCGTCTTTTGATGAAGCCATGCTACGCTCCAGCGACTGAACCCAAACTGAATGTTTCCAACCCATTCAATTACTTGCGGATATAGCTTGTAGCGGTCTGTTGCGACTGCTATTCATGACTCCTGTCCACGCAACATACTGATTTGGTTATACCGATGCCAATGCCTATACTAGTGCAATAGCTCTAAAACAAATCAGACAGGACAATGGATCATGCTCAAGCTTTTATTGGTCGGCACGTTATGTTGCGGTGTCTGCCTTCCTGCTCAAGCCGATCTTTACCCGATGGATGACACTCGATTAAGTGAAACGACCGGACAGGAGGGGATCAGTTTTACCCTGAAACTCAAAACGCATATCGATTCGATCTCGTGGATCGATGACGGAAATCAGTTGGCCTTGGGGGATTTCGCCCTGGGCACTGGCAATTTGGTGGTCATCGATAACCAATCGAACCCGCTGACCCGCCTGTTGGGCTCAGTCATTAGAACTGGTTATCAGAATCCCATCCTGTTTCTGGCACCACTTCGTGTTGATGTCAAACCCTTGGGTGATGCCACGTTGACATTGACGCCGCTTGGCGGTGGTACACCACAAACCATAAGCTACGCAGACCTATATGGCACCATGGCAGTTGGAATTGGTATCGTCAATGATGACACCTCTCCTGCCGTCAACGCGATTGTGGTGGATTTCCCGCAAACCATTACTAACATGCGGGTAGGCTATATTTCGGTGGGGAAAGGCCCATCAATGGGAACGGTGGAAATGCGAGGCCTGGAACTATCCAGCATGCCGATTGCAATTTGGGGCACGCCCTAACAAGCTATACCATGAGTATTCAAGGGGTCAGAATCAACCCCCAGGTCAGGGCAATAATGCACAGCCCGATCATTTGAGCAGCACTACCCATATCCTTGGCACGTTTGGACAACTCGTGCCGCTCCAAAGAGATACGATCAATCGCCGCTTCGACTGCGGAATTGAACAGCTCAATCACCAGTGAAAACAGCACTACGGCAATCAGCAGTGCTTTCTCCAACCGCGTAACCTCTAACCAAAATGCCAGCGGAACCAGTACCAGCGCCATCCAGGTCAATTGCCGAAATGCAGCCTCACCGGTATAAGCCGCCTTCAAACCGTCGAGCGAATACGACGCGGCATTCAAAATACGTCGGATACCGGTTTTCCCTTTGAACGGACTCGTCATCTTGGCTACTCGACTGTTTCTTGGCTTTGTTTGCCAGGCTCACCATGAACCTGGCAATGGACTGTTACATCAGCACCACGTCGAACTGCTCTTGAAAATAGGCTGTTTCGACTTGCAGACTGATCGGCTTACCGATGAAGTCTGCCAGTTGCGCCAGACTTTGCGACTCTTCGTCAAGAAACATGTCGATCACGCTTTGCGAAGCAAGAATGCGGTACTCCTTCGCATTGTATTGCCGTGCCTCTCGCAAGATTTCCCGCAGGATTTCATAGCAGACGGTCTGAGCGGTCTTGATCTCACCCCTCCCCTGGCAGGTTGGGCAAGACTCACACAGCTGATGAGCCAGGCTTTCGCGGGTACGCTTTCGGGTTAACTCCACCAACCCCAAACTGGTGAAACCATTGACGGTCACCTTGGTACGATCTTTCGCCAGCGCCTTTTCCAACTCTGCCAGCACTGAATGGCGATGATCATCTGATTCCATATCGATGAAATCGATGATGATGATGCCACCCAAGTTACGCAACCGCAGTTGACGTGCAATCACCTGGGTTGCTTCCAGGTTGGTCTTGAAGATGGTTTCATCAAAGCTGCGATTACCGACAAAACCGCCAGTATTCACATCGATCGTTGTCAGGGCTTCCGTCTGGTCGATGATCAGATATCCGCCAAACTTAAGGTTGACCCGACGTGACAATGCGCGTTCGATTTCCGCCTCGACTCCATATAGCTCAAACAGGGGCCGGTCACCCGTATAGTGCTGAACTCTCTCAGTTGCATTTTGCACATAGGAGGTAGCAAATTCGGTCATCTTCTGGAAGGTTTCACGCGAATCGACAATAACGCGATCAGTTTCCAGATCGACAAAGTCGCGCAGCACGCGAATCGGCAAACTCAAATCCTGATACAGCACAGTTTGCGGTGGAACGCTACGAGATTTCTGGCGGATGTCCTCCCAAATACGGGACAGGTAGTCGATATCAGCCTTCAGCTCTTCGTCACTGGCCGTTTCAGCACTGGTACGAATGATGTAGCCATGACTGGATTCAGGGGGAAGGAGCGCTTCCAACCGTTCGCGCAGGTGTTCGCGTTCTTCCTCATCGACGATCCGTTGTGAAATACCGATGTGATTCTCTTGTGGCAAATGCACCAGGAAACGACCGGCAATGCTGATCTGCGTCGAAAGACGTGCCCCTTTGGTGCCAATGGGATCTTTGATCACCTGCACCAGCACTGCTTGTCCTTCATGCATCAGATGCTCGATACGTTGCGGCTCCCCCGGTGCCTGTCGCTGCTCAATCACATCGGCAATATGCAAAAATGCCGCGCGTTCCAAGCCAATTTCAATGAAGGCGGACTGCATGCCAGGTAATACACGGCGCACTTGGCCAAGATAGATGTTGCCAACCAAGCCGCGCTGCGCGGAACGTTCCAGGTGAATTTCCTGCACCACGCCTTCGGCCATGGTGGCCACGCGCGTTTCCTGCGGCGTGACATTGATAAGGATGTGTTCTTTCATGTCGCAAAAACGGCGGGTATGGCCCGCCGCTTTGTTGTGGATACCAGTCCAGACGGTTATAGCACGGGGCGCCCAAAATCGGCTAGTAAAGCCGCTGTCTCACACAATGGCAGCCCGACGATACCGGTAAAGCTGCCACGGATTTCTTCAACAAAGATACCGGCCAACCCCTGAATACCATAGGCCCCCGCTTTGTCCATCGGTTCCCCGGTATGGACGTAACCGTCAATTTCGTCGTCACTCAACGAACGAAAACGGACCGTACTCACGGATGTACGGACGATCATTCGCTCTGCATCGCACATTGCGACCGATGTGATCACTTGATGCTCGTTGCCCGACAAACGTCGCAAAATTGCTGCCGCATCGGCTGCATCATATGGCTTGCCAATGATCTCGTTCCCCAGTACGACCGTGGTATCAGCCGCTAGCAACGGACGTAGTGGTAGACCAAACTGGAGTACATGCGACCAGCCGTTCTTCGCTTTTTCACGTGCCAATCGCTCGGTATAGGCGATCGGGGCTTCGTCAGGTAACGGATCTTCGTTGATATCAGCGCGGATAACCTCAATCGGAATACCCAACTGGGTCAGCAATTCTTTACGGCGCGGGCTGCCGGACGCAAGATAGATTCGACGGTCAGAGATCATTCTCGATGATAGGGATGGTTGTTGATAATCGACCAGGCACGATAGAGCTGCTCGGCCAGCAACACCCGCACCATGCCATGGGGCATGGTCATGGCGGAGAGTTGCAACAGCTTACCAGCCTGTTGTTTGATAGCTGGATCCAGGCCATCAGCACCACCAATCACAAAGGCCACGTCACGCCCTTCGCTCAGCCATTGTTTCAGGCGCTCGGCCAGTTTGACAGTGGTCCAGTTCTCACCGCGCTCGTCCAGCGCAACCACTAGGCAGCCTGCCGGCAAAGCAGCGCCAATGCGGGCTTTTTCAGCCGCCATTACTTGGTGAGCAGTTTTGCCCCCCACGCGCTTTTCTGGTTTGATTTCCTTGAGTTCAATACTGCATTCGCGTGGCATGCGCTTAACATACTCGTTGAAACCCGTGTCGATCCAGTCCGGCTGCTTATGACCAACGGCCAGAATATGCAACTTCATTGCATCACCAGATCGATCAACAGTAAACCGGTTTTACTCAGCATGTTGCCAAGCTGCGGTCTTGGGGACATAGGTCGGTTTTTGCCCACCCCACAGTGCTTCCAGGTTGTAGTAATCACGAACAGCTGGCTGCATGACATGTACCACAATACTGCCCAGATCGACCAACACCCATTCACCGGATTGCTCGCCTTCCACACTCAGCACTTCGCCGCCAGCTTCTTTGACGTCTTCACGTACATTATTGGCCAGTGCTTTGACTTGGCGATTGGAGTCACCACTTGCCACGATCAGCCATTCAAACATTGATGTCAGCTTGCCAACATCCAGTACTACAATATCCTTGGCTTTGACATCTTCCAGGGCTTCGATCGCAATTTTCTTCAATTCTTCAGTATTCATGCATTACTCAACATACAGGGAATGTTCTTCAATGTAGCGCAATACGACATCCGGCAACAGATAACGTGGGCTGCGCCCGTTTTGTACCATGCGTCGGATGGCAGTGGACGAGATATCCAACTGCGTCACCGTCAGCGCCATCACCCGACCAGCTGGCGATTCGGTCAATGCCAATACATCATGGCAGACGCGATTTTCGTACTCCTGCAGCAACACTGCAGGCATCGCATCCTGCCAGGCATCAGACAGCAAACCAGGGCGATGGGCGACCACGATATGCGCCAGCTCAAACAGCTCACGCCAGCGATGCCAACCCGTCAAACCCACAAAAGCATCCGCCCCAGTCAACAGTACCAAAGGTTGCACCGGGCCATATGCACCGCGTAACTCCGCCAGTGTATCGACTGTGTAGCAATAGCCATTTCGAACGATCTCTCGCTCATCCAGCACAATCGATGCATGTCCTTGCACCGCGAGTCGCGCCATTTGTGCACGCTGCTCAGGCGATACCACCGGAGCTGCACGGTGTGGTGGCGTGCCGGTAGGAATCAAGTGCAAGCGCTTCAAACCCAAGGCATCAATCAGCTCTTGAGCAATACGCAGGTGGCCGAAATGAATAGGATTGAAGGTGCCGCCGAAAATACCAACAGGGTGTAAAGGCGTAGGCATGACGCGATTATAACCGAGTCAAGGACTTCCGACGGTACGTTCGTCGATCAGGATCAACTTGAAAACTTGCAGATGTATGCATAATTCCACCAAATGGCTGAAATACCTCAGCGATAAGTCGAACCTATTTCAGATCATTTCCGACCTTTGGTGGGGTTATTTTCCGACCTTTGGCTGATAGCCGTTATCAGTCGGCCCTGCCTACAATCGGCGCCCACATTGAAATCGTTCACATGAAATCGAATATGCGGCTAATGAAAAATTTATTTAGAAACCAGGTCGGATTCCGGCCCGATTTGACAGTACGCGCCACCAGCCTTTGAACGACCGCCATGATGAGTAAGACCACTCTCGATAACTATGATCTACAACTCCTTACCCTACTTCAGGAAAATGGGCGGCTAACCCAGTATGAACTTGCTCAGCACGTGGCTTTATCGCCATCTGCCTGCTATCGCCGTGTTCAGCGCTTACGCGAACTTGAGGTGATTCAACGAGATGTTGTCTTGATCAATCCGGATGAGGTTGGTCAGAAAATGCGCATGGTGCTCCAAGTTAGTCTTGCACATGAGCAAACTCACTTGCAGCAGCACTTTCACCGCGTCGTTCGCGAATCCCCGGAGGTACTGGAATGCTATAACGTTACTGGCAGCGCCGACTACGTATTGATTGTCAGCGTGCCAGACATGGCTGCCTTCAACATTTTTTCGCAGCGTGTATTGCTCTCCAACGCCAACATCCGTGAATTTGAGACAATGGTGGTGATCAGCACCATCAAATACTCCACGACCATTCCCATTGCGCAAACCTGACGTGAGCTAGGCAACGTCAAATTTAGCATGCAGCCGGTTCGCCAAATCCAGCTCGACGACATCCCCTGACTGCAATCGGCCAACGCCTTCAGGTGTCCCAGTAAAAATCAGATCACCTGGGCTTAGTGAAAATACCGTACTGAGATAGGCAATCAGATAAGAAATGTTGAACAGCATCAGCCGCGTATCACCTTGCTGTTTGATTTCGCCGTTCTGACGCATCCGGAATTGACAATGACCCGGATCGGGCAGCTCAGCTGCTGGCAAAAAATGAGAAACACAGGCTGCCCCGTCAAAACCTTTAGCCAGGGTCCATGGAAGCCCTTTCGCTTTGGCTTGTGATTGGATATCCCGCGCCGTGAGATCCAGGCCAATGCCATATCCCGCAATGTGCGCCAAAGCATCATCAGGTGCAATATGCTTACCACCCTTGCCAATCAACAGCACCAGTTCCGTTTCATAGTGTACATCTGCCGAAAAGGTTGGCAACACGATAGATTCGCCATCTGAATTGATTGCCGAAGTCGGCTTCAAAAATACCAGTGGCTTTTCTTCGATCTGGTTTCCCAGCTCTGCGGCATGTGCCGCATAGTTACGACCGATACAGAAGATGTTGGCTACCACAACCGCCTGACCATCATGTTGCATATAGACTTGTTTCATTACGCCCCCTTTTTACATCCAGAACTGGCCAATACAGGCCCGTTCTGGATGATCATTGACACAATCAACCAGCTTTCACACCGTTGACAATGTTCTGCAGTCGCTGATGTTGCAACGCCAACCACACGGTTCCCAACGCATCACGACGCATGTCCACGTATGCAGCATCCGAGTGGTAGGCATTGTGCGGGTTGATGACCAATCGCTCATGCAACCAGGGAGCACGTTCACGCCATGCGGCGATCAACGGATGGTCACTCGGCGGCTCTTGTGGCAATACGTCCAATGATGCACGGAAATATGGATTGGCCTGCATGTGCTCATACAGATCATCCAGGGAACGCAGAATCTTGCCGCGTGCAGTATTCACCAGAATGCCATCTGACCGCATGGCAGCCAGGAAACGTTGATCAATCAATCCTGTCGTTTCCGGGGTCAATGGGCAATGTAGCGAAACCACGTCGCAAGCTGATAACAGCTCGTCCAATTGTGACACACGTTGTACACCCAGCACTTTTTCCGTACCAGCCGGTACCACCGGATCATATGCCATTACCTGGAAACCCAGGGCTCGAAGACGCAACGCAGTAGCTGCACCAATCCGGCCGATACCAACCAGGCCAACTTTGCAGGCACGGGAACGCAGGGACCGTAACGAATTCTCCTGCCAGGTTTTGCCATAACTACGCGCCAATGCATCATGCCTGCCAATATTGCGGGTCATCGACAGAATCATGGCAACGGCACTATCTGCCACCTCTTCCGTACAATAGGAAGGATTGTTTGCAAAAGGGATACCACGACGCGCCAGAGCATCCCCATCCACCTGGTCATATCCAACACCATAACGCACGACGATTCGGCATTTCCTCAAGCGGCTGGCAGTGCAGTCGGTGAGCTTGGCGTGCCATACCAATAAGGCATCCACTTCGGCCAGATCCTGCTCGTTGAAGTCATATTCGTTCAGCGAATTGAAGAAGCGGAAGGTCATGCCATTTTCTTCAAATTCCTGCTCGATCGGGCCCAGGCTGGTAATTCTGTCTGTAATTCCAATAATCATTTCTGTCTTTCAACACACTTAATTCGATATGACCCGTAGCCGGCTATTGGCCAGCAACCGACTATTGACCAACACCGGGAGCAACATCAATGCACCGCCGAGTAGAAAAGCCGCGGCCACAGCCAATAACAGGCGCCCCAGCAATACACCGCTCCAATGCGCACCCAAGGCCATCATCAGTAGCGTCTCTTCGATCAAACCATGTGCCAACCCCATGAATGTCATGGTGACAAGAATGTCACGACGGGTGAATGCACGCTGTTTCAGCTCGTTCATCATCAATGCCCCACCGTATGAAATCCCGGCAATCATTCCAATTACATTGAAACTGGTGGTTTTCTGATCAGTCTTTAACAATGCATTCAATGGCCACATAACGTACTCCAGCAGCACATCAACCCGCAGCAGACGCAGTATTTTCATCAGCAGAATCAATGCCAGCACGATGAAATAGATCATGAACAGATTACGTACCTCACCCAATGCCCAGTCAGCCCATCCTGTTGCCGGCCCTTGCGCTGACAATGCAGGCAACGGTGCAATTGTCTGAAACAAGCCAAGCGACGCGTAGACCTTGGTCAACACCCAACCGGTCACGATTGCTCCGAAGAAGCGCAAGCAGCCCATATACATCACACGAATGCCAACCAGCTGGGTTACTCGCAACTCCATTGGAAAGGAGTGAGCGACCAGCACCATGGTCATCAGTACTGTTACCTGCGATACAGTTAATTGCAGATCGCCGGCATGTGACAAAAACACCAGAAAGGCAGAATACAGGTTGCCAACCAGTGCCGATGCCCACACGATGCCAGCTTCGGGCGGCAGCCCAACCCAAGTCATAAAGGGACTGAGCCCCTGATTGATCCAGACATTCAGACCCATCAAGTGAAATATCCGCACCAAAATCACAACAGGGACCGTGATTTTGATCAGTGGCAAGCTAGCCGACCAAGCCTCTTTCAGCAATGCATACGTGGCAGCACGCCAATCCAATCCGCTTCTGTTCATCTCATTCATCCAACAGGTTGTAATCGATCACCATAACGTCACGGTAACCCGCCTTTTCAGGTGATACTGGTAAAACCGGAGTCACTGCATGCATCACAACTTCGTCCGCCATCAAGATGCTGTCCATCGGTTTCTCCAAGGTCACTTCCGCGATTTCCCGTTTATCGTTGCTATAAATCTTCGATACCCCACCCATTACCGCTTCCCTGGCTATTAAGTGCATGCTGATAAACTTGTGCCCATCACGATGAATACCTTCTGGTGTTGGCAGCCCACTTTGTTGTGATGACGCCAAAATACGGAATTGATGAACAGTGATATCCCATCTCCTGGAAGTCACACTAAATGTTTGCCTTAAATGATCAAGGCTAGTATCGATTACATATTGCAGAAATCTATTTCTATAGGTCAAATCATGCATCGGTTCAAATACTCGATTAATACCACCAGCATAGGTATTAATATTTTTACCTTGGAAAAAGGTATTATTCTCAGACCGCTGCAGACTACCTGTCGCTTCATCCAGTACAAACCGTCCAAATCTACGCTGCCGAAAGGTCGCACCACCTTGCATGTATGGGTCAACAGGCAGATCATCCCAAGTTCTTGCCAAGGCTTGCCAGTGTCGAATTACTGATGACGGGATCAGCCATTCATTGTGTTTGATGATTTGAAATCCATTGGCTTGAAGTGATTCCTGCCCGTCATCAAAATTAATTACATTGACATCCAGATTTGTTGTTCTCATTCGCTTCTCCCATATTCTTCATAGCCTCCAGCCTTTCTTCCTGATTGAAGCGCCATTTCCATATTGATCAATATGAATTAGCTTTTATTTAACAGGGAATTTTCTAATTATTTATAACGATTTTCGCCTATTCGAATTCAATTTTTATCATAAAAAGCGGCATATTTTCTTATTTCAGGATTCTTGAGGATGGGAAACGCATGAATTTTTATCGACATGCCAACAGCAAGCGAAATGCATAATGCGCTAGTGCAAAAGTAGTTATTAATAAGCAGTCAGTAGGCGGATGTAGCTGAAGGGAAGGCAGGAGACTGCAGGTGAGACGAAAACGTTACTCAAACCGTGGAGAGCAAGTGTGCTGATTGTCAGCGAAATCAGACAACTGGAATGATTCTGATCGGGAGTGGTTAACCTGTGCTAAGAGCCGCTAACAAAACCCTTCTGGTGTTGTTGTGCAAACTCGTCGTACGCTCGTACTGCCTTTGTTTGCGCGCCTAACCAGAACCACTTCGCTGGGTTTTGTTAGCGGCTCTAAGTCAGGTAATTGGAAGAAACGTTAGCGGAAATTAACATAGCAAGAATGGGCGAACCAGGTCCGCCCCCCTCGTTCATTCTTTAGACCAGTGGCTGGGCGCGCACTTTTTCGGCCTTGTTGACCAGTTTGTTCAATGCCGACAAATACGCTTTGGCAGAAGCGGCAATGATGTCTGTGTCTGCCCCTTGGCCGTTGACGATGCGGCCGTCTCGAGCCAACCGCACTGTCACCTCGCCTTGGCTGTCAGTACCACTGGTGATCGCGTTGACCGAATACAATTGTAATTCGGCATGGCTTTCCACCAGCGCTTCGATTGCCTTGAAAGTGGCATCCACCGGGCCGGAACCCGTGGCCTTGCTACGTTTCTCATGTCCGTGATCAACGAACACGATTTCGGCGACGGGCTGTTCTCCTGTCTCCGTATGAGTCGCGAGCGAGACGAACTTGTAGTCCTCCTGCTCATGGGTAATCAGCTCGTCGCTGACCAGCGCGTGCAAGTCTTCGTCAAAGATCTCGCTCTTCTTGTCGGCGAGTTCCTTGAAGCGGGCGAAGGCGGCATTCAATGCCTCTTCGCTTTCCAATTCAATACCAAGCTCTTTCAGGCGTGTACGGAACGCATTCCGGCCGGAGAGCTTGCCTAATGTCAGTTTGTTGGCGTGCCAGCCCACATCTTCGGCACGCATGATTTCGTAGGTTTCGCGGTGCTTGAGCACACCGTCCTGATGGATGCCGGATTCATGGGCAAATGCGTTAGCCCCGACAATCGCCTTGTTCGGTTGAACCGGATAACCCGTAATGGTGGACACCAATTTGGATGTCGGGACAATCTGCGTCGTGTCGATCCGGGTATCCAGATTGAATAGGTCACGGCGGGTCCTCACCGCCATCACGATCTCTTCCAGGCTGGCATTACCAGCGCGTTCACCCAAACCATTGATGGTACATTCCACCTGTCGACAGCCTGCCTGCACGCCGGCCAGCGAATTCGCAACCGCCATCCCCAAATCGTTATGGCAATGTGTCGACCAGATCACCTTGTCAGCGCCTTTAACTCGCTCAATCAACGTCTTCAAGCGGTCGTACCAAACCGCAGGGATACTGTATCCCACGGTATCTGGGACGTTGATGGTCTTGGCGCCAGCCTCAATCACCGCTTCGAACACACGTACCAGAAAATCCGGCTCAGAGCGAACTGCATCCTCGGCAGAGAATTCGACGTCCTCGGTGTATTCCAAGGCAATCTTCACTGCTTTGACTGCGGCATCGACCACTTGATCTTCACTCATCCGCAGCTTGTTCTTCATGTGGATGGGGCTAGTGGCGATAAAAGTATGGATACGGCCCGACTTGGCTGGGCGAATCGCTTCACCAGCACGGCGGACATCATTCTCGTTGGCACGGGCCAATGAACAGACTGTCGAATCCTTGACGATTTCGGCAATCGCCCTGACCGCTTCAAAGTCACCCGGGCTGGCGGCAGCAAAACCCGCCTCAATCACGTCTACTCCTAGCCGTTCCAGCTGGCGCGCAATGCGGATTTTCTCTTCCTTGGTCATCGATGCGCCGGGGCTTTGTTCCCCATCACGCAAGGTGGTGTCGAAAATAAACAAGCGATCAGTCATGGTCGGCGTACTCCAGCTGAAGGTGGGATGAGCCATCGCACCAGATTGGACAGAATAATCATGAATATTGAAAGGTCGGCCGATTGCCTGGGCAAGGGCAGCCAGCTTGGTGATCTGGGCCGACGGAATACTGCCTCGCTCCCGCCATTTATAGATGGCGGCTCGCGATAAAGGGTCATCAGGGAAAATGCGATTGAAGTCTTCGGCCAGCTTGGAGGGACCGCCAAAGTCGGCGATTAGACGTTCAATGTCGAATGACATGGCACTATCCTGTGAGTACGATGCCTCACAGGATAGTTACAAATAGACTATGTGTCAAACAACAGAATTAAAGCTCGAGAAGAACCGAATCATAATTAGACTTTTTGTCTAACTATGATTCGGTTCATTGCTTACCTTGCTAACAGGCTTACGCTTGATCAACCGCCATAAAGCCAAGCCATAACCGACCAAGGTATATATTACGAACAGACCGAACATAACTTCAGCCGGACCACTGGACACTGCCACGATAAACAGCACCACCATCAGCAAAGTCACAAATGGCACAGCCTTACGAGCATTGATTTCCTTGAAGCTGTAAAACGGTATGTTGCTGACCATGGTCAAGCCTGCAGCAAGCGTAAAAATCAGCGCAATCGGACGAACCGCCTCACCTTCGATACCATATTCAGTACATACCCACACCAAGCCAGCCACCAATGCTGCAGCTGCCGGGCTGGGTAGCCCTTGAAACCATCGTTTGTCCTGCACTGACAGCATAGTATTGAAGCGGGCTAGTCGCAATGCCGCACCAACTGCATAAATGAAAGCAACGATCCAGCCGATCTTGCCAAGGTCCTTCAACGCCCAGACGTATACGACCAATGCGGGTGCAATCCCAAAACTGACCATATCCGACAAGCTATCATACTCCGCCCCAAAAGCGCTCTGCGTATGTGTTAGCCGTGCCACCCGGCCATCCAGTCCATCTAGTACCATGGCCACAAAAATGGCAACTGAAGCATGCAGAAAGCGGCCATTCATGGCCTGTACAATGGCATAGAAACCACCGAACAAGGCGGCGGTGGTAAATAGATTAGGTAGCAGATAGATACTTTGCTGGCGCAAAGTCATATCGCGCACATCGCGACGACGATTGGACGGGTGCATAAATTCTGCTTAAAAAGTTAGGGGAATTTTATTCGTCAAATAAACAACACATCGGGTAACTTGTACCAAGCCCCCAGACCCAATTGCATTGTCTTGGACATCAACCCAGGGCAGGCTCTCGAATCAGGTATGCCTGCACCTGAATAGCAGTTGGATCGGCTGTCAATTTTACTATGAAAGCATAGCGGATTTATGTTGCTAAACGGCATTCTTACCGACAGGCTCGCCGCAAACCATATCACCAGATGGCGATACTGCCAATTTCCCACCTGAAAAGTAAAAACGGCCCCGAACCTGTCGGAGCCGCGTCGGATCAAATCGCTTGAGGCGATTTAGTTCTTGGACTGATCAACCAGCTTGTTGGCCTTGATCCAAGGCATCATGTCACGCAGTTGCTCACCCACCACTTCGATCGGGTGAGCTGCAGTCAGACGACGACGCGCGGTCATCGACGGATAGTTGGTCTTACCTTCCAAGATGAACATTTTGGCGTACTCGCCGCTCTGAATGCGCTTCAGGGCGTTACGCATCGCCTCACGCGACTTCTCGTTGATCACCTCAGTACCAGTGACATATTCACCATATTCGGCATTGTTGGAGATCGAGTAGTTCATGTTGGCGATACCGCCTTCGTACATCAGATCAACAATCAGCTTCAGTTCGTGCAGACACTCGAAGTAAGCCATTTCCGGTGCGTAGCCTGCTTCGGTCAGGGTTTCGAAACCCATTTTCACCAACTCCACCGCACCACCACACAATACAGCCTGTTCACCGAACAGATCCGTTTCGGTTTCTTCACGGAAGTTGGTTTCGATCACGCCACCCTTGGTGCCGCCATTAGCCGCAGCATAAGACAACGCGATATCACGAGCCTTGCCTGATTTATCCTGGTATACCGCGATCAACGATGGCACACCACCACCACGCTTATATTCGGAACGAACAGTGTGACCCGGGCCCTTCGGTGCAACCATGATTACATCCAGATCAGCGCGCGGTACGATCTGGTTGTAATGGATGTTGAACCCGTGAGCGAACGCCAGTGTGGCACCCTGCTTGATGTTAGGCTCGATATCGTTCTTGTAAACCTCTGGTTGCGATTCGTCCGGCAACAGGATCATGACGACATCAGCGTTTTTGACTGCGTCGGCCACTTCGGCCACTTTAAGGCCGGCACCTTCTACTTTTTTCCAAGAAGCACCGCCCTTACGCAGGCCAACCGTTACATCCACACCAGAGTCAGTCAGGTTTTGTGCATGAGCATGGCCTTGCGATCCATAGCCAACGATGGTGACTTTTTTGCCCTTGATCAGGGAGAGATCGGCGTCTTTATCGTAAAAAACTTTCATGGGAATTCCTTTCGTGAAGGCAAGCCTATCTGGCATGCACTTGTTCTATATTAGTTTGGTGGATCAGATCTTCAGGATACGTTCGCCACGGCCAATGCCGGATGCGCCAGTACGGACAGTTTCGAGAATCACCGCCCGATCCAGCGCTTCGATAAACGCATTGAGTTTGTCACCCGTACCGGTCAGCTCGATCGTGTAAGTCTTTTCAGTGACGTCGATGATGCGGCCACGGAAAATGTCGGCCATCCGCTTCATTTCCTCACGGTCTTTTCCGGTGGCACGCACCTTGATCAGCATCAATTCGCGCTCGATATGATCCGACTCGTTGAGGTCGATTACCTTGACGACTTCGATCAACTTGTTGAGCTGTTTGGTGATCTGTTCGATCACGTCGTCAGAGCCGGTGGTCACCACTGTCATACGCGATAGAGTTGGGTCTTCAGTTGGCGCCACACTCAACGATTCAATGTTGTAGGCACGCGCCGAGAACAAGCCAGCCACACGTGACAGCGCACCAGCTTCGTTTTCGATCAAAATGGATAGTATGTGTCGCATGGGCGTCCTCTTAACTCAGATTGCCGTAATCGCGTTCTTTGCTTGATGCCACTTGCTGCAGATTGCGCATGTGGGGCGGCAAATCCATCTGATTCAGGCCTTTGCCGTTTTGAACCATCGGGAACACGTTTTCTGTCTGGTCGGTGAGGAAATCCATGAACACCAGACGATCTTTCATCGCCAGTGCTTCTTTCAGCGCCCCTTCCACATCAGCGGGGCGCTCAATACGCATGCCAACATGGCCATAAGCTTCAGCCAGCTTGACGAAATCCGGCAAGGCATCCATATAGGACTCAGAATAGCGGTTGCCATAGAAGAATTCCTGCCACTGCCGAACCATGCCCAAATAGCGATTGTTCAGGCTGATGATCTTGACTGGTGTATGGTATTGCTTCGCGGTTGAGAGCTCTTGGATGTTCATCTGGATTGAAGCTTCACCAGTGATACAGCAGACATCCATGTCCGGATTGGCCAGTTTGGCCCCCATTGCATATGGCAAGCCGACACCCATAGTGCCCAACCCACCAGAGTTGATCCACTGACGAGGGCGGTCAAATTTATAGTATTGCGCAGCCCACATTTGATGCTGACCCACATCCGACGTAACAATCGCATTACCGCCGGTCAGCTCGTATAAGGTCTGCACCACATATTGTGGCTTGATGATTTCATCAGAATTCTGGAAGAACATGGAGTTCGGCGCACGCCACTCACTGATCTGTTGCCACCAGGCATCCAACGCCTTCGGGTCTGGGCGCTCATTGGTCTGTTTCAACAGGTTCAACATTTCGTCCAGTACATCGCGTACATTCCCGACGATTGGAATATCCACTTTAACCCGCTTGGCAATTGAGCTGGGGTCGATATCAATGTGAACAATCTTCTTCGGGCTGGACAGGAAATGACTGGGAACGGAGATTACCCGGTCATCAAAACGCGCACCGATTGCAATCAGTACATCGCAATACTGCATCGCCAAATTGGCTTCATATGTACCATGCATGCCCAGCATGCCGAGGTTTTGCTTATCCGAACCTGGATAAGCCCCCAAGCCCATCAGGGTATTGGTACATGGCAATCCAAGGCTGCGAACCAGCTCAGTTACCTGGGCTGATGCATTGGACAATACCGCGCCACCGCCAATGTAAACCAGCGGCCGCTTCGCATCCATCAACAGATTGACGGCTTTTTTAATTTGGCCGGGATGCCCTTTGGTGATCGGCGTATAAGAACGCATGGTCACACTACTTGGGTAATTGAATTCGGCCTTCTTCAGCGTGACATCCTTCGGGATGTCGATCACTACTGGGCCAGGCCGGCCTGTTGTGGCAATGTAGAATGCCTTCTTGATGGCTGCCGCCAGATCATTGATGTCTTTGACGAGAATATTGTGCTTCACGCAAGGCCGGGTACATCCGACCATGTCTACTTCCTGAAAAGCATCCAGGCCGATTGCCGCGGTGGGCACTTGACCAGAGATTACAATCAATGGAACAGAATCCATATAAGCAGTCGCAATACCAGTGATGGCATTGGTTGCACCGGGACCACTCGTGACCAGCGCCACACCGACTTTGTTACTGGAACGCGAGTAGGCATCGGCCGCATGGACGGCCGCTTGCTCATGTCGAACCAGCACATGCTTGAAGGCTTCTTGCCTGAAGATGGCATCGTAAATTTCGAGAACCGCGCCGCCCGGGTAACCGAAGACGTATTCAACGCCTTCTTCCTGCAGACAGCGCACAACGATCTCTGCGCCTGAAAGTTCCATAACAGTCCTCTGCTCACTCGAAGGAGCTTTTTTCAATTGAAGGATTTTTCGTTCCCGAAGGGTGCTTGCCTTGGGATCAGGAACAGGCTCAGTCACTGGTGGTCAACTTTGCTGTCTGTGGTTACACGGAGCTCAAAGAGCATCACGCATGAGTCGAAACACGGTTCCGACTTTTGGCCGCTCGCAACCAGCTTTGTGTGCCAATCGTGCAAGCGACGCGGGGAACCCGGTAAGGGAACCTCAAAATTACCCGAACACCCGAAAGCGGTCAAGCCCCTTTGATGCGGCGCAACAGTCAATATGGCACAGTACGCACATGGGAAGAGTCGTTTGATTTTGCTAAGATTGCCGGCTTGCTCGGGCAAACACAGGCGAAATGGTTCGGCGTCTGACGAATCGGAACTTAATTAACGGAGGCAATGTCTGGCAAGCTTCGAGGAATTGTCGGCTTTTTTGGGCAGCGTCGATCGACGTGCATTCAAGTACGCCTTGTTCGCAGTGCGCGACGAGGATACAGCCTTGGATATTGTGCAGGACACCATGCTCAAGCTGACGGAAAAATACGCCGGACGGCCCGCCGACGAGCTGCCTGCCTTGTTTCAGCGCATTTTGCAGAACCAGATCCGCGACTATTATCGTCGGACCAAGGTACGATCCCTGTGGCTAACCTTGGTGTCGGCTTTCAATACCAAGAAAGACACTGTCGATGGCGATACCGCTGACATCATCGATATCGATTCGGAACAGGAGTGTCACGAATCTGCAGAAACATTGTTGGATCGCGATCGGATACTGGCAGTAGTTGAGGAAGGATTGTATCGACTACCTCCTCGTCAACGAGAGGCCTTCCTGCTGCGTTATTGGGAAGAGATGGATGTGGCAACAACTTCAGCCATCATGGGGTGCTCGGAAGGTAGCGTAAAAACGCATTGCTCCCGGGCAACTCACACATTGGCTGAATGGCTGCGGAATCGAGGAATAGGCAATGATTGAAGACAGGATAGTCCGACAGGTCAAACAGTATCTGGATGCCAACATGGCACAGCTGGATGACAATGCTGCCCAACGTCTGACATTGGCCCGTCAACGCGCGCTGCAAGCCTATGTGCAGAAAACACCTTTTTGGACACGGGTTATGGCAGGGCTACAAAGTTGGCTGATACGTCATGGCTGGCAGCCACGTGTGTTGTCAGCTTGGGTTTCCGCGGCCTTGTTGCTAGCCATGGTGACCGGCACCCATCACGTCTTGAACGACGATTGTTATGACGAAGAAGTCGATGCAGTACTACTGGCAGATGAATTGCCATTGGGTGCTTATGTCGATAATGGGTTTGATCAATGGTTAGAACAGCTCTGATATTGGCAGTCTGGTGGGCTCAAGCCAGTTTGGTTTGGGCTGGTGCTCCTGATGGATGGGAAACACTGACAACAGCACAACAACAAGTATTACAACCGGTGCAAAGTGAATGGCATCAATTTCCGGCCTTACAGCGCCAGCGATTGATTGTTCTGGCCAACAAATTCCCAGCCATGAAACCCACTGAACAACACCGCATTCAGTCGAAGCTGCGAGAATGGGCCAAATTGACACCGGAACAACGTACACTGGCGCGAAAAAACTACAGACAATTACATCAACTCCCGTCAGACAAGCGTCGCCATGTCAAGCAACGCATCAAGCAGTCTGGAAATCGAACCATCATGCCCAAGACAACGACAACGGTGACACCATTGCCGCCTCAGGAAGCTGACAAGCCTGCTCCCTCCTCCCAACCACCACAAAACTGAACCATCATGCCACTTGAAGAAATGACGCGCGCCGGCCTTGGCCGGCGTTTGCTTTGCCTGGTTTATGAATTTCTGATTCTGTTTGCACTGTCGTTTGTGATTTTGTTGATCCCGATGGCAATCCTACCTCTGCTTGGCAAGACAGAGGCGAATAGCCAGGCTGACCACTTTTGGATTTGGCGAATCGTCTGGTTGTTATTGTTAGGTGCCAACGCTTGGTATCTACTACGTAGCTGGACACACGGTGGCCAGACATTGGCAATGCGAGCTTGGCGAATGCGACTTGTGACACAAACTGGCCAGCCATTGATATTGGGACAGGCAGCAATTCGGTTGCTATTGGCTTCTTTAGGCTATGCAACCCCACTTGCCATGGCGGTCTGGGCCTACGCTCACCCTGAAAGTCGCCCATTGCTTTGGGGTAGCCTGGGGTTTCTTGCAACAATGCTGGCCTGGGCCTTGATTGATAAGGACAAACAGTTTCTGCATGATCGGCTGGCTGGTACTTGCATTATTCGGGTACCTGCTGCAAAAAAATAAGCGCTGTTTTGACAGCGCTTATTCCGGGATAGCAGAATCAACAGGCTAACGCCGTTCCTGATACCACAACATACCTGCTCCCAGCAGAATCACGATCAATGAAGGGAATCCGGCGGACAACAATGGATTCCAGTCATACAACAATCCCAAATGCTTGAACAAGCTGTTCACAAAATGGAAAACCAGTCCAAGCATGATACCAACAAACAGCTTCAAGCCAACGTTGCTGTGACGCCGCTGAGTTTGCGAAAACGGTAACGCCAACAGCATCATACAGATCGATACCATCGGGTACAGCAACTTGCTCCACAAAGCGATTTCATAGCGCGAAGCCTTCTGCTTGTTTTCCTTCAGATGCTTGATGTAGTTCCATAGGTCCGCGACTGGCATATGCTCGGGCACGACCAACAAGATTGACAGCACATTCGGCGTCAGGACGGAGCTCCAGGCGGATTCACTACGCCTGACCACACTGACCTGCTGACTGCCGAACATTCGCGTTTCCGTTACACCCGTCAGTTGCCAATGACCATCACTTTGATGACGCCCTTCTTTTGCGTTCAAGATGGACTTCAGGTTGTAACGGTCATCAAATGAATACACCCTCAGGTCACGTAACGTATTGTCTGGCAAGACTTGGCGAACATTGATGAAATGCCGATCATCCTTGACCCACAATCCAGAACGGAATTCCTGTGCAACCACCGAATTGGTAGCCTGTAAACGCAACTGATTTGCAGCCCGTTCTGCCGGTGGCGCAACATACTCGCCAAAGACAAACGTCAACAATGCAAACAACAAGCCTGCGGGCAACAAGTAACGCACAACCCCACCGGTCGACACGCCTGAGGCACGAATAATGGTGTATTCGGAGTTCGACGACAATGTGGATAATGTAAACAACGAGCCAATCAGTACCGCAACTGGAAACAGTTCATAGACATGGGCCGGCAAACTTAGCCCGACAAACATGAAAACATAATGCAGCTTGTAGTTGCCCTTGCCCATGTCATCGAGTTGATTGATAACATCAAAGAAAGCAAACAGCCCCAACAACACGGTAAAAATCAGCAATGTCCCTTTGAGGATCTCTGACGAGAGATAGCGCGACAACATATTCATGCGCCCATCCTCCATTGATGCAATTTACCAGAGCGCAATGCCAGCAGGACAAAGATCAACCCCATCAACGTCAGATGAACCGGCCACAGACCGATAATCGGGTGAACCTTGCCTTGGGCGATCCAGGCCTGCATCACCGACAGCATATTGCTGTAAACCATATAAATCAGAATTGCCAATACCAGGTTGAGCGAGCGACCTGCCCGCGGCTTGACGAAGGACAATGGCACCGCCAACATCACCAACAACACAGCACCAATCGGTGAACCTAGGCGCCAGGCTAGTTCGGCATGCTTTTCATTGTTCAGATCACGAAGCAACTCCTGCGTGCGTACCCCTTGTATGGGTGATGCAGATAAGGCGCCATCCCTAGGTGGAACCAACACGGTATAACGTTGGAATTCAATAATCCGGTATACCGATGAGCCCGGTTCACCTTCATACTGGCGGCCATTGGTCAGTACCAGAATTCGGTTTCCGGCATCATCTGCACTCAGATAACCCTGATTGGAGCTGACCAGACGAATTTTCCCGTTTTTTTCACTTTGCACAAAAATATTCGTCGCAGAACCATTATCACCGCTGAAATTCTCGATAAAAAACACGCGATCAGCCTGTTTTGATTCTTTAAAAATACCAGGCGCAATCGCTGCTGTTTCATCTTGCGACATCAATTTTTGTCGATAAGTATCGCTTTTCCGGACAGCCCAAGGTGACAGGCTGAAGCTCAAAATAGCGATCAGCAACAAGATTGGCGTGGCAAAGCTTAATGTCGGCTTGATCCAGTCCGACACGCTGAGACCGGAGCTTTGCCAGACCTCCATTTCATGATCCCGGTGGGAACGCGTCAAGGCCAACAGAATGGCAATGAACATTGATAGAGACAATAAAATCGGCAAATAACGCAAGGCAGCAAAGCCAAGGGTGATCATCACAGCTTCGGTTGCCAGTCTTCCACTGGCGGCCATACCAAGAAAACGTACGATCAGGGTCGTACAGATGATGGCCAGCAGCACCAGGAACACTGCCAACGTCAGCACCGTCAGCTCACGCTTATAGGTACGGGCGAATATCATGTTTGGGAACTATCTTTGACATTTCCAGTGAAAATTCTGGATAATTTGATTTTCGTTTCGTTTATCACTAATTCTAAAATATCGACACGTGACGCCGCCTGATAATTATGTCGGCATTCGTTTTCAGATATACAGCAGCGTGATAGGGAAATAATGCCAATATCAAGGAGCAGACAGTGGAATTTAGCATAAAAAGCGGCAGCCCGGAGAAGCAGCGTTCTGCTTGTGTTGTGGTTGGGGTTTTTGATTCGCGTAAACTGACGCTGGCTGCAGACTTGCTGGACCGCATCTCGGACGGGTACATCAGCGATATTCTGCGTCGTGGCGATCTGGATGGCAAACTCGGTGCAACCCTTTTGCTTCACAACGTTCCTCATACACTCTGCGACCGTGTGTTATTGGTCGGTCTGGGCAAGGAACGTGAATTCCGTGATAACGAATATCATGTTGCCGTACGTTCGGCGCTCAAAACACTGATTGAAACAGGTTCTCCTGAGGCCGTACTGTATTTGACTGAAGTACCAGTACGCAAACGTGAGATCGCTTGGCGCATCGAACACGCGGTACAGGTGGTATACGAAGCGTTGTACCGTTTCGACCGCATGAAGAGCAAGCAGGAAGAGCCACGTCGCCTACGTAAATTGACGTTATCCGTTTCTCGTCGCAGCGAATTGTCTTTGGGCGAAGAGGCCCTGCACAAAGGTCAGTCGATTGCCGAAGGGATGAATCTGGCCAAAGACCTGGGCAACCTGCCAGGCAATGTTTGTACGCCAACTTATCTGGCCGACACAGCCAAAGAAATGGCCGAAAAGTTTGGTTTGCAATGCAAGATCATGGAACGGGCCGATATGGAAAAGCTCGGCATGGGTTCATTCCTGTCAGTTGGCAAGGCCAGTACCGAGCCACCGAAACTGATTGAGTTGCAATATCACGGTGCCAAAAAAGATGTGAAACCGATCGTACTGGTCGGCAAAGGCATCACCTTTGACTCAGGTGGTATTTCATTGAAGCCAGGTGAAGGCATGGATGAAATGAAGTACGACATGTGTGGCGCTGCTACTGTGCTGGGTACAATCCAGGCCGCAGCACAAATGAAATTGCCGTTGAATATCTTCGCACTGATCCCGACCTGCGAAAACATGCCGGCAGGCAATGCCAGCAAGCCAGGTGACGTAGTGACTTCCATGTCCGGGCAAACTATCGAAATTCTCAATACCGACGCCGAAGGCCGCCTGATCCTGTGTGATGCCTTGACCTACGCCGAGCGCTTTGAGCCAGATACCGTAGTTGACGTGGCAACCTTGACTGGTGCATGTGTGATCGCATTAGGCCATGTTGCAACAGGCCTGTATGCCAATCAGGACAGTTTGGCGCGTGAATTGGCTGCTGCAGGAGAAGACGCAGCAGACCGCGCTTGGCATATGCCGCTGTGGGACGAATACCAAGACCAGTTGAAGAGCAATTTCGCCGATATGGCCAATATCGGTGGCCGCCCTGGCGGCTCTATCACGGCTGCGTGCTTCCTGTCACGCTTCACCAAGAACTACGACTGGGCACATCTGGATATCGCAGGTACCGCTTGGAAATCAGGCAAGGATAAAGGCGCAACGGGCCGTCCGGTGCCCATGCTGAGCCGCTTCCTGATCGGCCGTGCCGATCAGCTGGAAGGCCGTGTACCAATGCGCGGTCGTCCAAAGCGTGTTCATGAGATCGAGATGGATGAGGGCGAGAGTGACGCCCACCATGACGAGAATTGATTTTTATACCCATGTGGAGGACCGGGCTGGTGTAGTCTGCCAGCTCGCCGCCAAAGCGGTTTCGCAGGGCAAGCGAGTCATGATTTTTACCGCAGGCCCTGCGGAAACCGATCTGATTGATCAGCGGCTGTGGACATTCAACCAGCTGAGCTTTATCCCGCATTGTCGTGCCAACCACGAACTAGCCGCAGAGACGCCCGTCATTGTCGATCATGTGGCAGAAACACTACCACATCATGAGATCCTGATTAATCTCCATCCGGATTGGCCCCGCTTTTTCAGCCGCTTTGAACGACTGATCGAAATAGTCAGCCAGCAACCCGATATTACCGATGCCGCACGACAACGATTTCGCTATTATCGTGACTGCGGTTACGATATTCAGTCACACAACTTGAGCCATCTCGGAAGTTAATGAGCGAACAATCACCCAAGCCCGCATCGCCGAACGTTCTTGATCGCATGGATGCATTGCTGAATAAACACTTAAGCCATCCCAATGCAACGGATGCTTCCGCTGACATTCCCATGTTGACCGAAGTTGTACCGGAACTGGAGCATCTGGACGACATTCCCGTGCTGGAAGAGCTGGCCGTGGATGTCACGCCCCCGGTTCTGACCGTTGAAGAACTCCATCTGGATATTCCGGTGCTGGAAGAAGCCCTTCCCGACTCGCTGGCGGATGTGACTGCGTTTGGGTCGCCAATA
The DNA here is from genome assembly GCF_005503445.1 of Chitinivorax sp. B. Taxonomy (NCBI): domain Bacteria; kingdom Pseudomonadati; phylum Pseudomonadota; class Betaproteobacteria; genus Chitinivorax; species Chitinivorax sp. B. The sequence goes on from NZ_SCOH01000019.1 coordinate 62,016, forward strand.
CGCCGGCAATCGGTACCAGAGATTCGAATTGATGTGCCACCCACGCCGATGCGCGAGCCAGAGGTCATACTGGCTGCCCCTGTCAAAGATGAAATCGAAATCATCGTTGACGAGCCGCCTTCCGACATCCCATTGTTGACGGAGGCTGAGCCGCTGGAATTCGAGTTGGCCTTGCCCGTGTTGAATGAGGCAATAGAAGTCGAGACCGTACCGATCGAGGACTGGCATTTGTTGTCGTCGCTGCTGACAGAGCCCGTCGCCGAACCGGTTATCGTGCCACCTGCACCTGCACCTGCACCTGCACCTGCACCTGCACCTGCACCTGCACCTGCACCTGCACCTGCACCTGCACCTGCACCTGCACCTGCACCTGCACCTGCACCTGCACCTGAGATTGTACCTCCAGTCACCTTCGTAGCTGCAACCCCTGCGGTGCCTGATGTAGCGGCAGCCAGCATCAGCGAAACACCGCTGCCCGAACCTGTTTTGGAAGACAAAGCAGTACCTACTCCTACGCTGACTTTCCGTAGCAGCGAATGGGAGGCAGTCGATTCATTGGTAGCCATGCCAGTTTTGGATGCCACCATGCCACCGATCGAATTCGATCTCCCTGCCCCAACCATTGTTGAGGCAAAGATCGAATCGGTAGAAGCATTACCCGTTATAGAAGACGAGGTTGCCTCAGTATCAGCCGAAGCCATTCCGGAATTGATGGAAATTGCTGAAGTGGCCGAACTCAACCCGATAGGGCCAAGTGTCGAGCCTTCCTCACCGGAAACTACCCTACAGCTGGATACACTACCCGTCATTGAAGAATATGTCGTTGCTGAGCCTGTTATTGCAGAACCCGTCGTTGCCATACCTGCCGAAGTCGTAGCACATGTACAGGAAACGATTGAGCTCGAACCGCCGTTATCGATACCGGAGCGAGTTCCCGAATCAACACCAACAACCGCAGCTCCTTCTCCGTCGGTGTTGCCAGTTCAGGGTGAATTATCGGTAGCTGTGTCACCTGCAATTCACGACAGCTTCGCCGAAGACCTGACGGCAGATATCTTCCAAAATGTGTCGACCCAACTGGAAGACCAGATAGAAGCACTGGTTCGTCGGCAATTTGCACTCAAATTGGCGGCACTTTATCGTGACGGGTTGAATGAAGCATTACAGGCTGTGATGATAGAAATCCGGCAAGACTTGAAAGAAAGCATTACCAGAATTGTGCGTGAGGAATTACGCAAACGCGACCTGTAATCCCATCAAGTTGTCATGAAACGGGGGTATATACCCCCGTTTGCTCTTCTGCATCCATCAAACGCACCTGATTGCATATACTACTTTCATCACCCTCTTTTTATTTTGGGGTTGCTGACTGCCTGATCCCAGCTTCAAACCGGAAACAACACGTTACCCTGAGGGCAATCCAGACATTTGCCCAACCATGTGCTTGTTTCCCGTTTTGTTTTTGACAAAAGCTGGACCGACTGCCATAAGGAAGCCGCGCCATGGATATCCGCACGGAAAACCTGACCATTCTGTTCGTTGACATTGCGGACTTCACCACCACCACCAGCCGCCAGTCGCGAGAACAGAACGCGCTGTTGCTACAAACCTTCGGCAGCACGTTGTATCCGTTGATCAAGCGTTTCCAGGGTAAGGTCATCAAAAGCATTGGGGATGCGCTGCTCATCACTTTTCGTTCACCAACAGATGCCATGTTGTGTTCCATGGCCTTGCAAGATGCAATGCACGAACACAACCTCGGGGCCACCGAAGCCGAACGAATTCGCATTCGAGTTGCAGCCAATCTGGGGGAGGTAAGGGTGACCCGAAATGATATTTTCGGTGAGCCTGTAAATGTAGCTTCTCGTGTCGAGAGCATCACGCCCGCGAATGAAATCTACCTTAGCGAGGCGGTTTACATGGCCATGAACAAGGCCGAAGTACCTGCAGAAGAAGTCGGTTTCAAAACCTTGTCTGGCGTACAGCAACCGGTTCGAGTCTATTGCATCCCCCGCTTTTCAACCCCCCGGCTGGTACCTGAAAACACGCAACCCAGCGAAAAAGGCAATGAACTGTTCTTCCCATATGGGGGTATGCATCAATGGCTTCCACCCTCTCACTCTGGCTTTCGCTGGCTGGGGGATGGGCAATCCCGAGTACCGGGCATGCGAGCCACGATAATGGGGTTGGCATTGGTTGGTGCCGGTGGTATGGCCAGCTATCTATTTTTCTCCAGACCAGCCCCCACGCCGCCCGTCGTGACTATTGCTCCGTCACCCGCCATCCCTCCACCCAAACTGGCCCAGATAACACCCGCGATTGCACCGACACCGACACCGACACCGACACCGACACCGACACCGACACCGACACCGACCATTGTGCCAGTACCGCTATTACCCCCGGCACCTATTCCAATCGAGGCCCAACAAACCAAACCGATGATGGCGCCCACTCCATCGCCTGTACCAGCCCCGACGCCAACCAAGACAATACGAAAACAGAACAAACCACTCAGCACCCAGCCGAGGCCTGCCCCTCCCAAAGAAGTTCATGATGTCGACCCAGCAGATGAGCCCATTGTTGCGAGCGTTCCCCGCCAGAGCAATCCCACCATCCACAACCTCACCGCTGCAAAGGCAGCCTATCGAGCTGGCCAAATCAGCAAACCACAGTACAAACAGATCGTACAGCGATTAGAAGACAACTATGAACAAAAAATACGCGATCTGAAGCTAGCTTACCGTGCCGGCAAGATCGATCGTGATACTTATGAGAACCGAGTCAGATCGGCCAAGCTGGCTTACAAAGGCAACTAGCCGCCATTCGATATCCTGCAACCGACTATGACAAATAACATCATTGACGATCTGAGTGCTTCCTGATGGCCCGGTCCATATCCGTAAAGTCATTAAATCACTCAAGATAATCTTTTCATAAAAATGCAAATTCAATATTAATGACCAATATTCAATTAAATTAATTTAATAACTCATTAATTTTCTTAATCAGGATCATCAATTTTGAAATCGACTGTCAAAACTTGACATAATCTTCTCACGATAAATTACATTCCACTCCCGGCAAAAAAGAAATCGTTTACATCCACACTGAAATTGACTGGCGTTCATTAATTAGCTGACTAGAACCATCGACTAAATTTACTGACATCAAAAAATAACAACGTTTTATTCATTGCCCCTCCTCTTCATTACACATCAATCCAGTTTTTTTCACCGCTTACATAGTAGCCTGAAAAACTCAAATATATCGATTTCAAATTTTGGCAACAGACTTCAAATCAAGCCTGGCAGCCATTCCAGATGACATGGAATTTTAATCAAGCTTACTTATGTCATTTCAAATTCATACAACCCATATAGCGGCATGACGGTTTTCCCTAATATTCATACAAATTTAATTTACATTAGTTTGGGAAAAAACAAATAAGTGGGAGACATCATGCAAATGGGAGATTTAGCGTCCGCACAGCCAGACGATGCCGGATTGGTCTGTCTGGTATTACTGGCCCAGTTTCACGCCATACCAGCCGATCCAGCTCAATTGCGGCACCAATTCGGGGAAAATGGCCTGTCTTTTGATGAAACCCGACTACTGCTTGCCGCCAAATCAATGGGGCTAAAGGCACGGGCCATTCATACCCGCGCAGATCGGCTCGCTACGACACCACTTCCAGCACTTGCCATTGCACCAGATGGTCGTCACTTTGTGATTGCACGAGTCGATCAGGACAAGGTGCTGGTACAAGATCCTGCCCAGGGTAGACCCGAAGTCTGGACTCAGGAGCAATTGCAGCACCGTTGGGATGGCAGGCTGCTGTTACTGGCTTCGCGCGCCTCACTGGCCGGCGACTTTGCCCGCTTTGATTTCTCCTGGTTCATCCCTGCTGTTGTCAAATATCGCAAGTTGCTGCTGGAAGTCCTGGGTGTGTCGCTTGCCCTACAATTGTTTGCTCTGGTTACTCCTATGTTTTTCCAGGTGGTAATGGACAAAGTCCTAGTACATCAAGGCTATTCAACATTGGCTGTAATCACCGTTGCATTGGTTGTGATTGCGGTGTTCGATGTCGTTCTGGGTGGGCTACGTAACTATGTATTTTCCCATACCACCAATCGCATCGATGTCGAGCTAGGAGCCAAGTTGTTTCGGCATCTACTGGCCCTACCATTGAGTTATTTCACCAGCCGCCGTGTCGGGGATTCCGTCGCCCGGGTAAGAGAGCTGGAGAACATCCGTAACTTCCTGACCGGGCAAGCGATGACATCGGTACTGGATTTGGCGTTCATTGTTGTCTTCCTGGCCGTCATGTGTGTCTACAGTGGCTGGCTGACTCTGGTCGTGGTGGCCTCACTCCCTTGCTATATGTTGATTTCGGCTGCGATCACCCCCAGCCTGCGCGCTAGGCTGGACGAGAAATTCGCCCGTGGAGCGGACAGTCAGGCATTTCTGGTGGAGTCGATGTCCGGTATCGAGACAGTGAAAGCCATGGCAGTTGAGCCACAGTTCACTCAGCGCTGGGACAAGCAGCTGGCGGCTTACGTGGCAGCCAGTTTCAGGGTGGTGACACTGGCCACATTCGGCCAGCAGGGTGTGCAATTGATCAGCAAGCTGGTGACGGTCGCCATCATGTGGTTTGGCGCCAAAATGGTGATTGAAGGCTCCCTGACCGTTGGACAATTGGTCGCCTTCAATATGCTGGCAGGCCACGTGGCCGCACCGATCATCAGGTTGGCCCAACTGTGGCAGGAATTCCAGCAAGTCGGTATTTCCATGCAACGGTTGGGTGACATCCTCAATACACGTAGCGAGCTGCCACAAAGCAGGCAGGCATTGGCCACCATCGATGGTCGGATTGGTTTCGAATCGGTTGGCTTTCGCTACAAACCGGATGCGCCAGAGGTCATTCGCAATTTAGATCTGGACATTGCGCCAGGTGAAATCATTGGTATCGTCGGTCGCTCCGGTTCCGGTAAATCGACACTGACCAAGCTGTTGCAGCGGCTCTATATCCCCGAACGCGGACAAGTGCGCATTGATGGTATCGATTTAGCGCTGGCCGACCCGGCTTGGCTACGCCGTCAGGTAGGCGTGGTACTACAGGAAAACCTGCTGTTCAACCGGTCGATTCGCGACAACATTGCCCTCACCAACCCGGGACTAGCGCTGGACGCAGTAATCAATGCCGCCAAGCTAGCAGGTGCACACGATTTCATCTGTGCGTTGCCAGAAGGCTACGACACGATTGTCGGTGAACATGGAACCGGCTTATCTGGTGGGCAACGACAACGCATTGCTATCGCCCGTGCCCTGGTGATGAACCCCCGCATCCTGATCTTCGACGAAGCCACCTCAGCGCTTGATTACGAATCGGAACGCATCATTCAAGACAATATGCAGGCCATCTGTCAGGGCCGCACCGTCTTGATCATTGCCCACCGGCTGTCTGCGGTACGCATCGCCGATCGGATTATCGCAATGGACCGAGGCCAGATTGTCGAGATTGGCAGCCACCGCGAACTATCCAATAAACCCGGTGGCTATTACGCCAACTTGTTGGCCCTGCAAAACGGCTAAGGAAAGGAATCGTCATCATGCAATTGGCTTGGTCTGCCGTTCACGATCTGTTTCGCCGTTATGCCCTGGTGTGGCAAGCTGCCTGGCGCCAGCGCCACGAGATGGTTCCACCTGAACGGACAACACATGAACTAGCCTTTCTGCCTGCCCATCTGGAGTTGCAGGAAACCCCGGTTCACCCCGCACCACGCTGGGTGATGCGACTAATCGTACTGTTGCTGGTGATCAGCCTGCTGTGGGCCATACTGGGCCAGCTCGACATCGTGGCCGTAGCACCAGGTAAGGTGGTGCCGAATGATCGGGTCAAAGTGGTCCAACCACTGGAGACAGGTGTCATCCGCGCCATTCATGTTCGTGACGGACAGGCTGTCCGGGCCGGACAAACGTTGATTGAGCTAGATGCCACCGCTACGGATGCCGACCTGATCAAGACTGACGAAGCCCGACAGAATGCCGTACTGGCCATGGCCCGTGCCAATGCACTATTGCAAGCACTGGACCAGGGGGGTGAAGCAAGATTGGCGATCCCGAATGAAATCAAACCAACGCGCATGCAGGCCGAAACCCAATTGGCTCGTGCGCAGCTGGCAGAGCACCGCAGCAAGCAAGCCACGCTGATGGCAGAACTGCAAAAGCGGCGGGCGGAACTGCTGACCACGCGTGAACTAGTCGGCAAGCTGGAACAGACCTTACCCATTACCAATGAACGCGCTGCTGATTACAAGCGCTTGCTGGACCAGAACTATGTTTCCCGCCATGGCTATCTGGATCAGGAAAAAGAGCGGATTGGCATGGAGAAGGATCTATCCGCTCAACGCAGCCGGATCCACGAGTTGACAGCGTCCATTCATGCGCAGGAAACCCAGCTACAAAGCCTGACAGCCGAGTTTCGCCGGCAATTGTTGGATGCGCAGAATCAGGCACAACAGCAGCTCACCCAATTTGATGAGGACCGTGCCAAGGCATTGCAACGCCAACAACTGACCCGATTGACTGCACCGGTCAGCGGTACGGTTCAGCAACTGGCTGTGCACACTGTCGGTGGCGTAGTGACAGCAGCTCAACCACTACTGGTCGTGGTACCGGATGACACCTTGGAAATCGAGGCAATGGTCGAGAACAAGGATATTGGCTTCGTCAACCCGGGCCAGGCGGCCACCGTCAAGGTCGAGACTTTTCCCTACACGCGCTATGGCTATCTGCATGGCCAGGTCATCAGTGTTTCCGGTGATGCAGTCAGTGATGAAAAACGTGGCTTGGTTTACCACGCCCGCGTCAAGCTGGACACCGATCAGCTCCGAATCGACAACAAATGGATACGATTGTCGCCCGGCATGGCAGTCACTGCTGAAGTGAAAACCGGCCGACGACGAGCCATTGATTACTTCCTCAGCCCCTTGACCGAATATGTCGGTGAAGGCTTCCGAGAACGGTAGCGCCGCTCCCCGCGTCTGAACAGGCGCTCCTCCACCCATTTGAATTGTGCTGATCCCATGCTGGCGCGCGGTATGGGGCCGGCACAGGATTACCCACATGGTGTGCCTCATCTGCACGGCCAGGTGGGGGTATACGGCGGCATCCATTTACAGCATGCCCCGAAGTGAGTCTCGTCAATTGAAAGGAATCATCATGGCATTGGAAGATTTACAGCGTAAGCTTGAATTCGCTGCCGATTCGTTCGCATTCTTGCTGGAGAAACTCAAGTACATCAAAACCCAGGCAGCCGGCAACAGTGGCAAGGCAGTCACATTGTCAGACTATCTGGACAAGGACGACACCACCTTTCTAGCTGCTGCCAAAGCGGTCGGCTTGGCACAGTCAGATGCTGATACCCAGGCATCGCAACTGCTGGGCAAGCCAGTACTGACCAAAGATACCCTGGACAGCTGGACCAATCAGATCGAATACAGCAAAAGCTCGCTGACCCTATTGAAAAACCTGATCAAGGACGCGACACCCGCGCAGCAGGCCGCAGTCAAGACCGAGCTGGATAGCCTGGTATTGAGCACGAACGACCTGAATCCTCAGTCAGGTCAGGCACGCACTTATCAGACCATCACATCGCTGGCCCGGGTCTACACCAACCTGGCCAAAATTCAATATGAACGGTCATATGACAAGTTGACCTCCGGACTGGGTAATATCATCTCCAATAACAGCACGGTGGTAGAAGCTTGGCGTACTCAAGGCATCAATATCGACCCGCTACGGCGTATCGATTTTCTTCAGACCAAGCTATCCGAGCTATTGGGCGGTATCAATCTCAACAAAGGGGACTCGGTCTTTGCCAAGAACTGGCAGATCTGGAAAGAAAAAGCACTGAGCAGCATTACGCCAGAAGCAATCAACAAGTCAGCGCAGGAAATCTACACCACGCTGAAAAAAGTTGACCCTACTGTCACGTTGGAACAGGCACGTACTGCGGCAGTTGAGATGGCCAATTACCGGATCGAGGCCGACGAAATCCCCAAACTGAAAGGTTCGCTGCTCAACAACTCGCAATACCAGCGGCTGGCCAACCGCTATAGTGCACGCAGCAATGCTCAACAGTTCGGGCGGTTCCTCGGTTCCGGCGGTTCGTTGCTGTTCTCGGTCCCGGGGGAGGTGTTTGCCGCAGTCAATACCGACGACACAGCCAAGCATTCGATCAAGGCTGCACTGTTCGCAGCCAGCGCGTTGCAGGTGCCATATGCCATTGCCTTCACCATGATCGAGGCACGGATCAAAAAACAAAGTCCGACCAAAGTCTTCAACGACCTGCTGGTATCGTTCCAGAAAAATGCCGAGAAGGTCACCATCACCCTGCCAGAGAAAGTGAACCAGGTATTTGGCAAAGCCGAATCGGTGAAACTGGAAACGCTGGATGTGATCGACGAGAAAAAACTCAAACTGATCAAATCCGCTGGTGATGAAGCTAAATTTACGTTCAATCGCGGTAAAGAGCTGGGCAAGCAGTTGGGCAAGTCGATTGCTTTTTTTGCCGCGGACCTGCTGTCATTCGCCAACGATATCTATACCGCGGCCAGCACACCACCGACAACCGATTTGGGGAAGGCACAACTATCACTCAGCTTGCTGACGGATACCGCATTCTTTGGTGCAGATCTGCTATCTGCCATTGCCTCAGGTACCAAGGCGTTACGGGCTGCCCAGGGCCTTGCCGTGGTGGGTGCTGCCCTCTCGTCGGTCAATTCCATTCTCAACATTGTGGATGTGGCACAACGCTACCAGGGCAACTTCAGCTCAGAACAGTCAAAGTGGGATCTGTCCAACGCAGTCATTGGCGCTGCCGCCAGCATTGCCGGTATCGGTGTCTCGATCGTATGCCCGCCAGCTGCGTTGCTGTTCATGCTGATTCCCAATTTCTCAGCTATTGGCCAGGCAGTCGAGCTGCAGAAAACCTATTCCGACTTTACCAGTAAAGGTCTCAATCACGAGGCACAAGTGGTCGATACGCTACACAAGATTGCCGCGCTGGATGCCACCCCAATCGTCAACTGGTTCTCGGGCATCTACACCCCAGATTTGAAGAACAAGATGCTGCGAGCGATGAATTCGGAATGGTATCAAGCCGCCTTCGAAGACCGCATGAACTTCATTGGCCGTGAGAGCGCCACCAATCTGGCCAGCTTTGCCGTCAAGGCCGGCACCCAAAGTTATCACCTCATCACTTCATCCAAACAGGATTTCAATTATCTGGGACGAGAAAAGAGTGTGTCTGACTGGGTGGATATTGCCGTGCGGGTTGGTGGGCAGACCAGCATTCGAACCAGCCAGAAGACCAACGGCAATCTGGCTTCCACTGGCTTGCTACAGCTGGACGGCATTCTGAATGAGCAAGCCGGCACCACTGGCTTTGATACGGTCTATCAGATTGATCAGGGAGATGGAAAAAATGTCCCGAATCTGACGCTGGATAACCGCCGTTCGACACTGAATGCGCTGTATATCAACAGCAATGCCCCCAATGCCCATATCAAAGCTGGCTCAGGTAATGACATGTTTGTATTGAGCGAAATGCTGGCTGAACTGGATGGGGGCTTGGGCAATAATAATGTCAGTTTCCAGCTGGCCACCAAAGGGGTGGCAATCGACATGGCACGCGGTAACAACATCGCAGCATGGAAAGGTTCAAGCTTTGCTGATACGGTACGTGGCACTGCAGGCAATGACATGTATGCGGCCAATGGTGGGGCGGACAATATTCAGTTGCAGGATGGTGATGATTTTGCCGCCGTCAACGCAGGGGTCACAGTGGACATGGGCAATGGCGACGATGTCACCTTCATCGACGAGCTACCCACCATGGCCAATGGTGGTGCCGGCAATGATGTGGCTGTGTTCCAGAACCTGAAAACCGGCCTTAACTATGCCACTACGGGTATCGCCGAGGGTGCCCTCGGCGTCATCGGCAGCCAGCCCACGGCAAACAGCGGACACACACTCAAGCTGTACGAATCCTTGATCGGCAGCCAGCATGCCGACAATCTGGTGTTACTGAATGGCGACGCCATGCGTTCGTTCAGTCTGGGTGCCGGCAACGACCAATTTACCTTAGGTTCGGTATCGGATGTTTCATTGTTCATGGGGGATGGCAATGACACATTATGGAGCGATGCCGAAGCCTACAAAACCACTTGGGACAACGGCGTATTCTTTGGTGGCAAGGGGAATGACTCGTTCAATCTGATCATGAACAACAGCAATGTGTTGGTGAATGGTGGCGAAGACAACGACCAGATCATGGTATACGGCCACAGTGGTAGCAACAAAGCTGAGATCATCGGTGGCGAGGGTGATGACGAGATCAACCTGCGAGGCGATGTGGAAGCCATGATCCGATTTGGCACACAGGAAGGTACAGACAACATCTACGACGATGCACGCCGAACCAAAGGCATGGTTTTGGTGGTGGATGGGGCAAGCCAGTCCGACCTACAAGTCAGCTACCGACCCTACACCGGTACACGACGACCACCATTGGCCAGTTCTGATTCGGATGCCTATGCCTGGACTGTGGAAATCAAAGTAGGTAAAACCACAGCCCTCGTCCACACCCTGGCGGCCATTCCGGCGGACATCACGGTGGTGACACCCAAGGACAAAGGTGCGCGTATGCTGGATCTACTCTCGGCAGAAGCATTGGCGTCACTCACGGCAAGTGATGCTGGTGCTCCGTCTTCCACCAGCCCCCAGCCCCAGTCTTCGATCAGTCAACTGACTAACATGTTGGTGCATAGCATGGCGAGTTTTGGCGCTGAAAAGAGTGCAATATCGTCAATATCTACACGCCCCCAACACTTGTCTCCACTGATCATGGCTGTGGCGCCTATTTAAGCCTGAAGCGTAGGTAAGCTGGCCACTGGCAGCAGATCCACCAGGTTCAAAGGTGGATCTGCTTTAGTTACTTGAGATCAGAAACCGTAATCAAACACAGAATAGGTAATGTTGTTTCCACTTTGCGGTGTTCTGCCTATCGTGCCCTTCAAGTTCTCAGAATAAGGCAGGAATGTACTTGGCATGAAGCCAATCGCCCCTTCCTGATGCAGCACAATCCCAGTGGGAGTTTCCTCCAACAGGGATGCCCTGAGCACCGCAAATTGTGAATTACTCGGATCACTCGTCACAGCAATCCTCACCCAATACGCCGTTCCCTTCTTGAGTGAGAATTTAACAGGGCTGGTAATATAGCTGGCTGACTGGGTGGAAGAGCTGGCCAAGCAGGCATTGGGATTGGGGGTACGGATACCAACGCCGCACCGTTGATCTTTACTCCACACGTGCGCTTTGCCGGCATCGAACCACAGCTCAAGGTGCAAACCATTTGGATGGACAAAGGCACCCACGCCATGGGTGAAGAGATTTTGCCGAACAGGCTGGCTAGGCGAATTACGGAAAGCCGCGTTTTGCCCTTGCGTGAAAGCGACAATGGCGTGCCCGTCCCCGGTCAATACTTCATTGTTACTGCCATCCCAAACAAAACGAGCTTGCAGCTTGACCTCCCCCCCATACTGGATTTGCCATTTGGATTTTTCAAACACGCTGGGGGAATAGAAATCGAAACCTGCGTCACCATCCGTGAACAATGTACCGTTCATCGAGCCGGCAATCCCTATTGTTGGCAGTGCCATGAAACACACCATTGATACCACACGCTTCCACATCATCTGCTCCCGTTAAGTACTGGTAAAAGTCGTATGTTGACCAGTCAATGCACACCTTGTCAGATATTGGCAATTTTGGCTGTGACGACACTGCAGTCGAGCACGGTCTTATGTATGCCCAATCCGCCACATATTGAATGAGTTCATTGTGTCGCGCATGGGCCGGTAGACCCAATTGGCTGGCGCATTCCACGCCCGCCTTGATCAAAAGTGACAGATTGAGCAGTTTTGGGTGCATAGCGCAGACCATTGCCAACGCGCCAAGAGAAGCCATTACCATACCAGCCCCCAGCTAAGCCAGACAGGCCAATCAGAAGCGATGCATCTACCCCAGATGGCATGCTTTGATATCTGCCAGCGGTGACATGCCATTGTGTGTGAATCGATGGCAGGCTTGAATCGCCTTTGCATGATGCCATTGAGGACAAGACGCTCCCCTGCGCAACATGCAAGTTACGCCATAACGCCGTATTGCAGCCAACATTGACGCAAGTTGCTGCCGACACGGATCAGCCAAAAAGAGGCATGTTTCACAAGACCCTCATTGTCGGATTACCTGCACACGTGACCCACGTTGCCAATGTATCAAGCAATGCCTGGCCAAGCTCAACCGTAGGGATACCCAATCAACTCATCATCTTGTCTGCCATATCTCAACATGGTGACAGGTCTAAAGTCGGCTGGCCAAATCCAGATGGCGGTGTAACAAAGCAGCTGCCCATTCATTCTCACCGCGCTCCAATGCATCCAATATGGTCAGATGTTCAGCGCAGGACCCTTTGACGCGCACCATGTCTGCCACGGTGCGATATTCAGACAGCCGGCGTAACCGGTTCTGTTGCTGAATAGCTTGCAGAATGAAACGATTACCTGATGATGCTGCCAGAAACTCATGAAATGCAGCATTCCCCTCAAAAAATGCCAGGGCATCTGGCTTACCCTCCTGTAGGGCTTGCTGATTTTTGCGGCATGCATCCAGCCGTTGCATATCCAGATGAAAAGTTGGCTCCATTAACGCGGCCGGCTCAAGCAACAAACGAAAACGATAGCTTTCCTGCTTGGCCTGCTCATCTGACAAGGTAGGCAGAAATAACCAACCATGACCGGGCTTACGCTGCAATACCCCCTCTTCCGACAAGCGCATCAGCACCCGTAACAGCACACCACGGCTAACACCATAACGACGCAACAGATCTGCCTCGATCAAATCATCATCCAGTTCACCCGCCAAACGATCATCGATCAACCGGGTATAAAGCTGGTCATCGTCACTGGTAGGCAAAGCCGACGATTCCTCCGGCATTGGCACATCAATCACGCAATATCCAAGGGTTTCCCGATTACCGATCAACCCCTGTGCCGCCAGAAACGTCAATGCTCCCCGAACCGGCGAACGCGACACCCCCAGTTGATTAGCCAGACCAACTTCCGTCAGTCGAGTCCCGGGCGGTAGGTTGCGTTCGCGGATATCGTCCAGAATGCGTGCAGCCAGCTTGGTCTGCAGGGCAGTTGGCACAAAAGTTGGAGATTCTTGCTTGGTCATGGGATATCCACACGCATCGCTGATAAACGACATGTTATGCCAATCCAGATTGGCCGTGAAATACAGTACTGCTTGCAGCGTCAGGCGCTATCGACATCACTTCATGCTACCGATGTACCAATAGACATCCATCTATAGTGCACCAGTAGCGAATGACGGGGGGAACTGCATGATGGAAACAGGCTAGGTGACTGCCAAGCGCTGGCAGTCACACCAACCTGATGATGTTCATGCCAGAGAGAAGGTATCCAGTGCTGCCTGATAGATGGCCAGCATATCGTCAGCCACCAGCGAAGCCCCGCCTACCAATGCGCCATCGATGTCTGGCATGGCAAACAGGCTGGCAGCATTATTGGGTTTGACACTGCCACCATACAGAATCGGCAGGCACGCAGCCACATCAGCCCCCGCGGCTGCCAGCAACTGGCGGATATCGGCATGCACAGCCTGCGCCTGCTCTGGCGTTGCAGCCAAACCCGTGCCAATTGCCCACACCGGTTCATAGGCAAACACGCATTTCACCAGTTGATCTACCGGGATGCAATCCAAAATGGCCTTGACCTGCCGGCTGACCACTTCAGCCGTCTTGCCAGCTTCGTATTCCGCCTGGGTCTCGCCAATACAGATGATCGGCACGATACCATTGCGCAGACAGGCTTGAGCCTTTTCTGCCACCATGACATCGCCTTCACCCAAGCCGATACGGCGCTCGGAATGGCCGACAATCGCATGGCTGCAACCCAACTCCAGCAACATTTTTGCCGAGATCTCACCGGTATAGGCCCCTGCATCCTGCCGTGCCGCATCCTGAGCGCCAAAGCGCAATGCACTGCCTTTGGCCAGCTCAGCTGTTTGCGGCAGATAACAAGCGGGTGGACACACCACCAGCGGCAGTTTCGCCTGTGCAGCTGCAGCCAATGGCGGCAACAAATCACGACATTGAGCCAGGCTGCCATTCATCTTCCAGTTTGCAGCGATCAGTTTTCTCGACATAGTTACCTCGTCTTACGGCCACGCTTACTCAACTGTGGGCCGATGGGGATTGGTGATTCCGTAGACAGTGAAACAGCAAGCTGCTGCTTTGCGCCTACCTGAAATATTGATTAACCGTGCATTGTTATGGCTAGTGGAAGGCTTGGCAAGTCTGGCCATGATCATTGAATTGCGTTCTAGCCCATTCATGGATGGTAGACAGTGAATGAGCCTCACCGTAAAAAAACGCGAACGGTTACCCGTTCGCGCCGAGTATGCAGCCACAACACAACGTTGCAGCAGCAGGCAGGGACAAGAGGTCTTCGCGATCGGTAGCATTGAAGTCAGGAAGAGAGAGAACGACAAGGCCACCGGGCGAAGACCGAAACTGCCAGCAATTGCCTACTTCATGGTAGGCATCGCGAATTCAGCACCCGCGCGGATACCCGTTGGCCAGCGGCTGGTGACGGCTTTCAGACGGGTATAGAAGCGCACCCCTTCCGGGCCGTGCATATGGTGGTCGCCAAACAGCGAGGCTTTCCAACCGCCAAAGCTGTGGAATGCCATGGGGACCGGAATCGGTACGTTCACGCCGACCATGCCGACCTGTATCTTGTGGACGAATTCACGGGCGGCATCGCCATCACGGGTAAAGATGGCGGTGCCGTTACCATAGGCATGATTGTTGATCAGCTCGGCCGCTTCCGCGTAGCTGTTGACCCGCACCACGGCCAATACTGGCCCAAAGATCTCTTCACGGTAGATGGTCATGTCCGGGGTGACATGGTCAAACAAGCAGCCCCCCAGGAAGAAGCCGGTTTCACATCCCGACACTTTCAGGCTGCGGCCATCCACCACCAGCGTGGCGCCTTCAGCCACCCCTTTTTCAACATAGCCGGTGACTTTGGCCAGATGCTCGCGGGTGACCAACGGCCCCATTTCAGATGCATCGTCCATGCCATGGCCGACACGGAGCTGTTTGACCCGTTCCGCCAATCTGGCAACCAAGGCATTGGCGATGTTACCCACCGCCACTGCCACCGAAATTGCCATGCAGCGCTCGCCAGCAGAGCCATAACCCGCCCCCATCAACGCATCCACGGTTTGCTCCAGGTCGGCATCGGGCATGACCACCATGTGGTTTTTCGCCCCACCCAATGCCTGCACCCGCTTACCATGGCGGGCACCGGTTTCGTAGATGTACTGGGCAATTGGCGTAGAACCGACAAAGCTGATTGCCTGCACATCAGGATGGGTCAACAGGCCGTCGACAGCCAGCTTGTCCCCCTGTAACACATTGAATACGCCAGCCGGTAAGCCCGCCTGGGTCAGCAAATCGGCAATGAACAGGCTGGCAGAGGGGTCACGTTCAGATGGTTTGAGAATGAAGGTGTTACCGCAAGCAAGGGCTACCGGGAACATCCACATCGGCACCATGGCCGGGAAATTGAATGGCGTGATCCCTACCACCACTCCCAATGGCTGTCGAAGTGAATAGCTATCCACCCCACACCCGACCTGTTCGGTGTATTCGCCTTTCAACAGGTGCGGAATGCCGCAGGCGAATTCGACCACTTCCAGACCCCGGGCAACCTCCCCCATTGCATCGGAATGTACCTTGCCATGCTCACCGGTGATGAGGGCAGCCAGTTCCTGTTGATGTTGCTCCAGCAATTCCTTGAACTTGAACAGCACCCGTGCCCGACGTAACGGCGGCATGTCCGCCCACGCCGGGAATGCAGCTTTGGCAGCCACAACGGCAGCAGCAACGTCGGCCGGTTCAGCCAAGGCCACTTCCGCCACCGGTTCACCCAACGCCGGGTTATAGACTGCTTGTTTACGGGTACTGTGGCCCTGCGTCAACTGGCCATTAAGATAGTGCGCAATCATGTTCATATCGATTCCTGAGGGTGTACCAAGGGCAGGCCCGATGCCGATCGGGCCAACCGGATAACAAAATGGGGACGTTACAGACGGGCTAGCCAGGCAAGCTCAACAGCCATTCATGCTGCGGATCGTTCTTGAAACACCACTCCCGTTTGGGCCCAGCCATCACGTTCAGGTAATAGGATTCATAACCGAACGGTACGCAGACCGGGTGATAGCCACGCGGCACCATCACCACATCGTGATCCTCTACCGCCATGGCTTCGTCCAGACTGCGGTCATCGGTATAGACACGCTGGAAAGCAAAGCCCTGTGCCGGGTTCAGTCGGTGGTAATAGGTTTCTTCCAGATAGCTTTCTACCGGCAGATTGTCAGCATCATGCTTATGGGGCGGATAGCTGGATGAATGGCCAGAAGGCGTCCGCACCTCCACCACCAATAGGCTGTCTGCCGACGCACTTTGCGGCAGGATGTCGCAAATGAATCGGGTATTGGCACCTTTGCCACGCGTGCTGCGGGACATGCTATCCGGTGGAATCAGCCGAGCTGCATGGTGCCCCTGACCAGGTGCGGTACACAGTGCAATCTCCGCAGCCGTATGGGCGGTGATGTTGACCAACGGGCCATTTGGAACGTATGCAGCAAATGGGGCCATCGGATCGAATACGCTATTGCGGCGACCGATCTCACGCCATGTCTGATCACCCGCACTGATCGTCACAAACCCGGACAACACCACGACGCAACATTCCCGTCCTGGATCGCGAAAATCCACACTTTGGCCAGGGATGAGCCGATAGGCCGCAAAGCCCACATGCTGCCAACCTGCGGATTGCGGCGTAACATCCACAATGGTCAAGCCCGTTTTGTGGCTTTTTACAAGCAGGCTCATACTGCCTCCAACATGGCGTTGCGATTGATTTCCACCACTAGCCCGGCCAGATGTTGATAACCCTTTTGGGCGTATTCATAGCTAGGGGCAATCACCGGGTCCTGTTCGGCTTCCACCACCAACCAGCCTTGGTAATGGTTTGCCGCCAACAGGGCCAGAATCGGCCTGAAGTCGATGGCGCCGTCACCGGGCACGGTGAATACGCCATTCAGCACTGATTGCAGAAATGTCCAACTGCCGTTACGGGCCAGCTTCATCACATGTGGTCGGACATCCTTGCAATGCACATGGCACACACGCTGGATATGGCGGGTCAGTACCGCCAGTGCATCGCCCCCGCCGAACGTGATATGCCCGGTATCAAACAGCAGGCCCACATCGTCCGTGGTCACCGCCATCAACCTGTCAACATCCTCTGGTGCTTCGCAATACGCCCCCATGTGATGGTGATAACCCAACCGTACGCCACGGCTCAACAGGTGTTTGCCAAACGCCGACAGCTTGTCGCCATATTCATCCCACTGGGCATCGGTACGGAAACGCGGCCGTTTGTAGAGAGGCACCGGCTCGCCTTGAATGGCATCGGCCACTTCGCCATACACCATCACCTTGGCCCCACAGAATGCCAGCAGGTTCAGGTGTGCATCAACGGCAGCAATTTCTTCCTCGACCGAGCGTTGTACCAGACGACCGGAATACCAACCTGACACGCACTCCAAACCATGGCGGCTCAGCACAGCTTTCAATGCGGCCGGTTCACGCGGGAATTTATTGCCCAGCTCAAACCCCTGATAGCCAATCTCTGCCCCTTCGGTCAACGCAGTTTCCAACGAAATCTCACCGCCCAGCGAAGGTAAATCGTCATTGCTCCACGAGATTGGGTTGATACCAATCTTTACCTTGAATGCATCGCTCATGCTTGCTTCCTTTGTTGCAGATTCGCCTCGTAGGCCGCGCGGGCCGCTTGTACTTTGGGACTGCTGGACACCTCCGGTACCGCTACCTCCCACCAGCATCCACCTTCCTGCGTTGTGCGGGAGGGATCGGTATCAATACAGATCAGCGTGGTACGGTGCGCAGCCCGGGCTCGGGTCAATGCCTGTTCCAATTCAGCAATCGACTGGACATGCTCACCCAACGCCCCCAGGGATCGGGCGTGAGCCGCAAAATCGATATCTGGCGCGCCAGCTTTGCCCTGTACGCAATCACGCAGCAGGTTGTTGAATGGTTCTCCACCACACGCCTGTTGTAAGCGGTTGATGCAACCATAGCCCCGGTTGTCCAGCAGCACGATGATCAGTTTCATGCCCAGCATGACTGATGTCGCAATCTCAGCATTCAGCATCAGGTAGCTGCCATCTCCCACCATCACAATCACTTCGCGCTCCGGGTGGGCCATCTTCACCCCCAGGCCACCCGCCACCTCATAGCCCATGCAGGAATAGCCATATTCCATGTGATATCCGCCAGGCACAGCGGTGCGCCATAACTTGTGCAGCTCGGCCGGCAAGGTACCGGCTGCGCAGACCACAATGTCACGGGTATCGGATTGATCATGACTACGCTGTACCGCACCGATCACCTCGCCGTCATAAGGCAAACCGGCCACTTCGCGCTGACTGGTGATGTATTGCACCCTATTTCGCCATTGCTCGGCCCATGCTTCTGCATGACTTACCCAAGCAGGGTCAGCACGCCAATCGGCCAAATCCACACTAAGGCGATTCAAGCTTTTGGCAGCATCGCCCAATACCGAGATGGCACCTTGCTTCAAGGTATCAAAGGTATTCACGTTGAGGCTGATCACATGTGCTGACTGAAACAAGACGCCGGAACCCGTTGTGAAATCCTGCAGGCGTGTGCCCACAGCAATTACCACATCCGCCTCTTGCGCCAATGCATTGGCTGAGGGCGAACCTGTTACACCAATCGCGCCCAATTGCAGTGGGTGTCGCCACGACAGGGCACTTTTGCCAGCCTGGGTTTCTGCCACTGGTACACGATGCGTCTCCGCAAAATTGCGCAGCGCATCGCATGCCCCTACACTGTAGAGCGCACCACCACCAGCCACCAGCAACGGCTGGCGAGCTGTTCGTAACGCTTGCAGTGCTTGTGTCAAATCGTGTTCATCCGGCTCCGGGCTGCGGAAATGCACCACCCGTGCTTCGAAGAAATCGGCCGGATAGTCATAGGCCATGGTCTGCACATCCTGCGGCAAAGCCAAAGTCACCGGGCCACATTGTGCTGGATCGGTCAGCACGGCCATCGCCCGTGGTAAGGCTGTCAGCAATTGTGCAGGGTGGATGATCCGGTCGAAGTAACGGGAGACCGGTTTCAGGCAATCGTTGGCGGATAGACCGCCATCGTGGAAATCTTCCACTTGCTGCAACACCGGGTCGGGTGCGCGGGAGACAAATACATCGCCCGGCAGCAGCAACACAGGCAGCCGATTCACATGGGCCAGCGCAGCGGCCGTGACCAAGTTGGTGGCGCCAGGACCGATGGACGTGGTCACAGCCATCATCCGCCGCCGGAAATGAGCTTTGGCATAAGCAATGGCGGTATGCGCCATTGCCTGTTCGTTGTGGGCACGATAAGTCGGCAGCTGATCATGGGCTTGATACAGTGCCTCGCCCACCCCCGCCACATTGCCATGGCCGAAGATGGCAAACACTCCAGCAAACAGCCGTTGCCTGCCCTGATCGGTCTCCACATACTGGGCAGCCAGGAATTTGACCAGTGCCTGCGCCATCGTCAGGCGGATCGTAACGGCCATCACGCAGCCTCCTGCGACGGGCGACGTACTGCACGCCAAGTTTCGATCAACGCCTCGAAATTGTCGCGTGCCAGCCGTACCAGCCCCGCATCGTCGATTTCACCTGCCAGCCACTGCCGCGCGGGCTCATGGAAAATGGTACGCCCTACCACAAAGCCACGGCAGTATTGGGCATCGCGCGCTTCGACAAAACCTTGTTGCAACTCTGACAGTGGCGCATTCAACCCCAGCATGACAACGCCACGGCAATATGGGTCACGCTCCTCGATCAAAGCGTCGATCATTTGCCACTGCGCCGCAGTCAACGGTGCCAGCTTCCACCATTCGGGATAGATACCGATGTTGTACAGACGCTTCAAAGCGCGATAGACCGTATCCGGTGTATGGGGCAGGTCTTTGGGTGGGATGACTTCCAGCAACAATTCGTGGCCGCTAACCTGGGCCGCATCATAGACAGCGCGGATTTGCGCTTCCTGTTCCAACCGGTTCTCTACCGTATCATCCGGGTGATAGAACACCAGGCATTTGATGATGTGTTCTTGCGGCCAACTGATCAATGTGGTCCCAATCGAACGGCCCCGATCGAACTGCAAAGGGTTGGAACCGGGCAGCTCGACCGAACGGCCGATCCACCAGCCCCGACCGGTTGCCGCATGCAAGGCATCCTCGCCATAACGGTCATCAATCAATACACCAATATGGCCTTGCAGCTTCAATGCCTGTTCGGTCTGTTCTACAGCGTTTACCAGCAGCTTTTTCAATACCGGCAAGCGTGATTCCGCTGCGCCGGTTGAGCGCGCCAGTTCAAAAAACTGGCTGCGATGGTCAAAGGCGAACACGCAGATGTCGTGCCAAGATTTACGCGGCACCGTGACGCGATGTAACCGGTTCAAGGTGGCATCGTCACCCGGTCGGGTCAGTTTGGTAGCGTTGGCCAGGAAATAGTCCAGTTTAGCTTCCGTTGGCATGGCTGGGGCACAACCATGACGTGATACCACCAGCGCCCCGCAGGCATTCGCTCGGCGGCAGCAGGCAGCATAATCTTCACCACTCAACCAACCCCGCAAAAAACCGGACAGAAACGCATCCCCCGCCCCCAGGACATTCATTACCTCCACCTGCACACCCTGGATGGTGAAAGCATGCTGGATATTGCTAGGAATGACGCCATCGATGACACAGCAGCCCAAAGGGCCACGTTTGACGACCAATACCGCCCGTGTCTTACTGCGCACAACCTGCAACGCCATGATCAGGTCGGTTTCGCCACCGGCAATCTGGAACTCCTCCTCGGTCCCCACCACCAGATCAAAATACGGCAATACACTTTGCAGATGACGCGATACGCCTTCATCCGCGATGAACCGTTGATCGCCCTCGCCCCGCCCGGTCAATCCCCATAAGACCGGGCGATAGTCGATATCCAGTACGGTACGGACATTGTGTTGGTGTGCCAGTTGCAGCGCCTTGATGCAGGCCGCATGGGTATTGGCGGTAGAGAAATGCGTACCGGTAATTGCCAGTGCCTTGCTGCTGGCAATGAAGGCCTCGTCGATATCGTCTTCACACAACGCCATGTCGGCGCAGTTTTCTCGGTAAAACAGCAAGGGAAAGCTGTCGCGATCCTTGATGCCAAGCAGCACCAGCGCGGTCAGCCGGGTCGGGTCGATCCTGACCTGGCTGACATCGCATCCTTCACGGCGCAAGGTGTCCAGCAGAAATTGCCCCATCTGTTCATTGCCCACCCGCGACAACATGGCGGATTGCAACCCCAGCCGGGCCGTGCCGAAAGCCACATTGGCGGACGATCCACCCAGGTATTTGGCAAAGCTGCTGGCCTGTTCCAACGGGCAGCCCAGTTGCTGGGCATACAAGTCCACGGCCAGTCGGCCCAGACAAATCACATCGCGGCTGCGTCCGGTGACAAAGGAAGTGTTGTTTTGCACGGTCTAATCCTCCGGAATGCGCATTCAGCAGCGCAGTCCCTGTTAATCCTTCAGATACGAACGCCATCCAGCTCGGCCATCAGCTTCTGCATCTCAGCCCCGCCAGCCATCATGTCCAGCACCTCGTCTTTAGAAATGGTTTCCTTGGTGTAGGTACCCAGCGATTTGCCACGATTCAGCAAGGTGAACGAATCGCCGATTGGATAGGCGTGATGCACGTTGTGGGTGATGAAAATCACCGAAATGCCCTTTTCCCGCGCCTTGGCGATCAAACGCAGCACGTTGAACGATTGCTTCACCCCCAGCGCCGCGGTGGGCTCATCCAGAATCAGCACCCGCGCGCCAAAGTAGATGGCACGGGCGATGGCCAGGCATTGCTTCTCGCCACCGGACATAGTGCCAATGGCCTGGTGCGGATCACGAATGTTGATGCCCATCTCTGCCAACTTTTCGCGCGCCACCTCACCAGCCAATTCCACATCCATCACCGGCACGAAGCCCAGCAACTTTTTCATCGGCTCACGACCCAGAAAGAAGTTGCGGGCAATCGACATCAATGGGACCAAGGCCAAATCCTGATACACCGTTGCAATGCCACGATCCAACGCTTGCTTGGGCGATTCAAAGCAGACTGGTTGACCATCCACGCGGTAAACCCCGTTGGAAGGTTTATGTACGCCTGCCAGGGTCTTGATCAGGGTGGATTTGCCTGCCCCGTTGTCACCCAGCAGGCAATGCACCTCACCCCGCTTCAGGCGCAAGGTCACGCCATTCAACGCAATCACGCTGCCGAACACTTTGCTGACGTTATCCAGTTCCAGGATGAATTCGGATTCGGTCGCCATGACTTACCTCGCTTCCGTCACGCGACGGCGGATATAGTTGTTGAAGATCACCGCGATCAGCAGCATCAGCCCCAGGAAAACTCGGAACCAGTCGGAATTGATATTGGTGTAGGTGATGCCAATCTGTACCACGCCGAAGATCAGCGCACCGAAGCATGCCCCCACCACCGAGCCATAGCCCCCTGTCAACAAAGTGCCACCGATCACAGCGGCAATCACCGCTTCAAACTCTTTCTGCATGCCGCGATCTGCCGCCGCCGAGCCGATATCGCACACCTGCAGCGTGGCAAACAGGCAGGCACAGAAAGCCGTGAACATGAACAGTCCGATCTTGACGGCCTTTACCGGTACACCCACGTTCTTGGCCGCGTTGGCATCGCCCCCTACCGCAAAGACCCAGTTACCGATGCGGGTACGGGCCAGCATAAAGGCACACATACCCGCCATGCCCAGCCACCACACGATCACCTTGGGCAAGCCGGGCACCAGCGGCTGGCCATTGTCCAACTTGGCGATCCAGCCCAGATTCGCCAGCCATAGGAACAGGCTGTCGCCGACATGACCAACGAACAGGGCATTGGCCAGCCAATCCTGCGCAGCCAAGTCACCAATCCCGCTAACGATGGTGCGGTTGGCAAACATGATCGACAACGCCAGTGTCAGCCCACGCAAAATGAACAGAAAAGCCAAGGTGACGATAAAAGATGGCAAGCGGGTTTTGATCACCAGATAGCCGTTCAACCAACCCAGGCCCATGCTGGCAACAAACGCGAACACAATCGACAGCGATACCGGCCATCCGAAGTACAGCGGCGGAATCGCCACCATCATCCCAGCGAAGCCAATCATGGAACCAATCGACAGATCGAATTCGCCGGCGATCATCAACAGGCAGGCGCCGATGGCAAGAATGCCCAGATAGGCCGCCACTTGCGACCAATTGATGACGCCATCGATGGCAAACATGCCAGAACTGCCGGCAGAAAACGCAAACACCATGAACACCAGCACCGTGCCGGAAATGGCGGCAAATTCGGGGCGGCTCATCAACCGGTGGAATAGGCTTTGCTGCTTCACCCTTTCGTCCGATTGGCTGGGTGGCTGGGCGCCGGGCAGGGACATGACTGCCGCCTCCTTCAAGCCAGTATTGGCAATACTCATTCTATAAACTCCTGCAGGTCATGCTGTGGGTGTGTTGGCCCACACCGGACTTGTCGGCCGGGTTGTGCTTGGGAGAAATGGAGTAGGGTTCAGTCAGGTGCTGCTGCCCGGCACCCAATACTGCCGGGCAAGCCACCCAACGCCTGATTAACGGAACTGCCCGGCGTACTTCTCCACCTTGGCCAGTGTTTTCACGTCCACGAAGCCCGGGCCGGAATTGATGTGCCGCGCTTTATAGACCGGCGCCAGACCGTACTCCTGCAGCCGTGCCTGAAACTTGGGATTGGCTTTTAGTGCCGCCGTGATCTTGGCCAGATCGGTGGTGTTTTCCTTCTTCATCATGGCCATGATCGCCACCGGGATATAACCCTGCAGATAAGGTTGCTGATCGATGGCGTATTTGATGGTGCCATCCTTGATGCCCTTGGAGATTTCGTCGGAGATGTCAAAGGTGGCGAAGTACAACTTGCCGGCCAGCCCCATCTTCTTGACTGCTTTGATGGTAGGGGCTGCGGAGGTTGGGCCCAGTGTCAGCACGGCCTGGGTTTTTGGATTGTTGCGCAGATAGGCGCTGACTTTGCTTTCGATGCCGGTCGGATCGTCGCCGGCATCCAAGGTCGCTTGTTTGAAATCGACACCGATCGCATCAGCAAAGCCCTTGCAACGCTCGAACGAAGCCGGGTTGGTCGCGTAATGGTTCACGCATAGGAAAGACTTGATGCCGGCCGCCTTGGCTTGCAGGCCAGCATCGCGACCCGCATCGTATTCAGGCTGGCCAACGTGCATCAGCGCATTCAACGATTCGCTCTGCTGCACGGTGCCGGAATTGATGGTCACCAGGGGGATCTTCTTGCCCGTCACCTGCCCCAGCGGTTTTTTCAGCACATCGAAATCGGTAATGGAAGTGATCACGCCGTTATAGCCACGGGCTGAGGCCTGTTCAACCAATCGCGCCATGTCGGCCAGATCCCCACTGGGTGGGTTACGGTAATCGACATCCACATTGAAGTCTTCGCCCGCTTGCTTGATCGCATTCTTGATGGTGTTCCACCAGGCATCGGAATCCGGAGCATGGCTGATCAGTACGAATTTGGCATCTGCCGCCTGTACTACGCCACAGGCCAGGGTAAGTGCAGCCACCAGCGCTTTGCACGCAAAGCGTTTCTTGCGAGTGTCTTGCATTGTCTTCTCCGTTTTTTGAGAACCGGATCGTTGCCCGGCTTTCAGTTGGCATTGATTGGGGTTTCGCCTGCCACGCCCGTCTCATCTGTTACTTACTGATTGAAAGATGTTTTTGCGGGCTTTTCTTGCAGCACAAGATACGCCTCCGCAAATTTCATTGCAATATTTTTTGCAAAATAATTTTTCATTAGAAATTTATTTTCGAAATTAATTTTCACCCCTATAATCTGCCCATACCGATTCACACTGAGATCACCCTATGATCGATTCGCTCAACGCAGATCAACTGATACAGCGCATTGCCGAGGAATACGATTCCTTGAGCAAACAGCTGAAGGTGATTGCCAACTATGTCGAACAGCACCGCCAGACGCTGGTGCTGGAACGGATTACCGATATCGCCGCCGCATGCGACGTGCAGCCCTCTGCGATTGTGCGTTTTGCACAGCGCTTCGGTTTCGCCGGCTTTTCAGAGATGCAGGCGATATTCCGCGACAGCTTCAACCCGCCACAAAGTTCCAATCCCAGCTACCGGCAACGCATCCGCAGTCTGATTGCCAGTCAGGATGGCCCGTTAAGTGCTGGCAGCATGACTCGCAATTTCATCGGTGCATGCATGCAAGGGCTGGACGATCTGGCCGGGCAGATCGACGACACCCAGTTGGAAGCAGCCGTGCAGTTGTTGGTAGAGGCGGAGAACATCTATGTGGTCGGTGTGCGGCGGATGTTTCCAATCGCGTCGTACGTGGCATATGCCTTGCAGCACACGCAAAAGCGGGTGCATCACCTGAGCGGCCTGGGCGGCATGTTTCATGAACAGATCCGTTCCATCAGCGAAGGCGATGTGCTGATTGCCATCAGCTTTCAACCGTATGGCAAGGAGACCCGCTACGCGGCCCGGGTAGCGGTACAACACAAAGCCAAGCTGCTGGTCATCACCGATAGCCAGATGAGCCCCTTGGCACGTGGTGCGCAAGCCTGCCTGACGGTCAAGGAAGGTACGGCGTTCGCATTCCGTTCGCTCACCAGCACCATCTGCCTGTGCCAGGCGCTGTTCATTGCGCTGGCGTACAAGCTGGAACTCAACATTGAAGAAACCAAGAACGTTGGAGGATACGATGATTAATGTGGCACTGTACGGCGCCGGTCGCATCGGCAAGATTCACGCAGCAAACCTGGCACGGGAGGCAGGGGTCAAGCTGAAGTACGTGGTGGATGTGTATGCCCCAGCAGCAGGCCAGGCACTGGCACAGCAGTACGGTGCGGAATTCGTCTCGCCGGAAGTGCCCTTTGCCGATGCCGACGTGAAAGCCGTGGTCATCGCCGCCAGTACCGACACCCACGCCGATTTGATTCTGCAATCGGCCAGCGTGGGCAAAGCCATCTTCTGCGAAAAGCCGGTCGATCTGACACTGGACCGTGCACGCCTGTGTGCCGCCGCTGTCGCGGAAGCCAAGGTGCCCTGCCTGATTGGCTTCCAGCGCCGTTACGACCCAACCTTTGCTGCAGTCAAAGCCCGTATCGAAGCCGGTGAAATCGGCACACCCGAGGTGTTGATTGTGACCAGCCGCGACCCTGGTGCACCGCCATTGGATTATCTGAAGCACTCTGGCGGTATCTTCAAAGACATGTTGATCCACGATTTCGACATCTGCCGCTGGATTCTGGATGACGAACCAGTCAGCGTACATGCCACTGCGTCGGTGTTGACCGATCCTGCCATCGAGAGTGTAGGCGATGCCGATACCACCGCCGTCACCATCCGCACCCGTCAGGGCCAGCTCTGCCAGATCAACGCCATCCGCCGTGCAGCATATGGTTACGACCAACGTTTCGAGGTGTTAGGCAGCAAAGGCATGTTGCAAGCTGGCAATCATCGCCCGACGGAAGTCACCGCCTATACCGGCGAACATGTTGCTACCAATCTGCCAGAGCATTTTTTCCTGGAACGATATCGTGCGGCCTATGCCGTGGAAATGGCCCATTTCTTCGATGTGATCCGTACCGGCCAAGCGCCCCGCACCAGTGTGGAAGACGGGTTGAAAGCGCTGGAGTTGGCCGAGGCGGCCACGCTGTCATGGCGTGAAGGTCGTGTGGTCACGCTGTAAACCGCTATCGATCCAACAGGGAGCGTTGCATATGAACACCATCAATATCGGCATCGTCGGCTTGGGCCGATTGGGCAAGCGTCATGCGCTGAATCTGGCGCAACGGGTGCCCGGCGCCCGGATCGTCGCCGCCTGCAGCCCGGTTGCGGATGAGCTGGGCTGGGCAAGCCAAGTGTTACCAACAGCCTCGACCTATACCGACTATGCCCAGTTGTTACGCCATCCTGACTTGGATGCAGTATTTCTGGTGACACCTACCTCACTGCATGCCGAGCAGATCATCGCCGCCTTGCAGGCTGGCAAGCATGTGTTCTGCGAAAAGCCGTTGGCATTGAACATGGCAGATTGTCTGCGGGTGGAACAAGTCGCCGCGGCCTTTCCACACCAGGTTGCCACCATTGGATTTGTGCGCCGTTTCGATCCTAGTTATCGGGATGCTTTCGACAAAATCCGGGCTGGTCAGATCGGCACACCGTATCTGCTACGTTCGCAAACCTGCGATCAAAACGATCCCAGTGGCTTCTTTGTTCGTTTTGCGGAGACCAGTGGTGGCATTTTCATGGATTGCAGTGTGCACGATATCGATCTGGCACGCTGGTTGTTAGGTGCCAATCGGGCCAAGCGGGTGTGGGCAACCGGCACCATCGCCATCCATCACGGTTTGCAGGCCCATCACGATGTCGACAATGGCATCGCCATGTGTGAATTCGGCAGTGGCCAGCTGGCCACCTTCTTTGCCTCCCGCACGCAGGCCCATGGCCATGAAACAGCCACAGAAGTGTTCGGCACCACAGGCCGTTTGGCGATCGGCAGCAATCCACGCAAAAACCGTGTCGAGATCAGCGATCAACACGGCGTGCGCAGTGAATGTGTGGGAGATTTTTTTGAACGTTTCAGCGATGCGTTTTTGCTGGAGGCACAGGATTTCGTCAATGCGGTACTGCAACGACGCGCCCCCGTGCTGACCCTGGCCGATGCAACGGAAGCCACACGCATTGGGCTGGCGATTACCGAGGCGTTTCGAACTAAACAAATGGTAACGCTGGATTGAGCGCGTATCACTTACCTATCGACGCGCCCCGTTAGCGGTTCTGAGGACATGTTGTAACTGTTGACTGGCGCAAATTGCCCCCACCCTGTTCCCCCAGGGTGGGGATTTTTTTAGCTACGCAGATTTTCCATATCGCGGATCAATTCACTGATGGCGATGGCATCCAGGCTGGCAAACACGCCCGGTGCGCTATTGGATTGGCTTGGATCGTACTGTGACAAACTGATCGGGCCCAGCTCCTGCTCCTCGACCTCGTGCGTAATCCCCACACAAAAGCCGGGATTCAACGGCAGATCAATCGAGAACCCCTGCCCCAGGATTTTGGTGAAGTCCCAGACACTGCCGCCGTCACGTACTGCACCCCGCTCCCAGCCACGGTTGACCAAGCCCAGAACCTTGCCAGTCGGTACTTTCATGGTATCCCAACGGGTCAGTTGGGCAGTAGCCTGTTCCGCTACAGTCAATGCATAGGCTTCACGCGACAACTGGTTGAACGGTTGTATCAGCTCATAATCTGCAAACAACTGACCAAATGCCATCACTTGCTGATCCGTCAATTCCAGCCGGTGCACAACCCCCAGGCGAATCTGTTCGCCAGCCGGCAGTGTAATTTCATCATCATCCGACGTAGTGAATCGGCCATCCTCAGCCACCCGGAAGCAACTCAGCAAGGTACCGCCATCCACCGCATCATCTTCGACTTCATACACGCCCCACACCAGCCGGTGTACCAGATGGCGCATCAATGGATGTTCCACCAGGAACTGCTGGAAAACCGATACCGTCCACCGACGGCGGGTGCACATTGCCTTTTCCAGGCGCGTGATCTGCAAAGATGCGACCGTACGCACATCTTTCTTCAGCAGTTTCCAGCGTTCGACAGCAGCCCCGGCCAGTTCCGCATCGTCATCCTTGCGAGGCTTGGGCAGATCTGCCAACCGCTTGTTGTCGTTGTCGCGCACATAGGGCTTGAGTGTCTCGTCGAACCCCACCCGAAACTGGCGTGGCCCGAAATCCAGTACCTGCATTCCCTGTTCATCCAAGCCCAACATGGGTACCAGCCGGTCTTCCAGCTCTTCGGTAGTCAAATCACGCTGTGCCGCAATCTGCTGGATCTTGGTCTGCGCCGCTCCCTGCAATGCCCGGTATTTGACCTTTTGCGCAATGCCATTGAGCAACATCAGCGATACATCACTGCCAATCAGTGCCAATACGTCAACACCCGAGGCAGCACGGGCATGTTGCGATTCACCCGGCCAATCACGGATGTAAGGTGTCAGTTTGCGGGCAGTATTGTCATCACCCAGCACACCCAATGCCATCAACGCCCAGCTTTCCTTACCCGGGGCATCTACCACGTGATACCAGGTATGGAAACAATCCCAGGCGAAATCGGCCAGCGATGCCGCCGTGCAGGTTGCCTTCACATCAGCCAACCCGGCATACACACCATCGGCGACTGGGAAGCGCAACATCGTGCCCAGGTGTTCTAGGGCAACATCACCCAATGGCTTGCCATTGCTTTTCAGGACAGGACGACGCCACAAATTAGGTAGCCAGAAGTCTGGTGCTTTACTGCGTTTGGCAGGGAAAAGATCCAATGGGCTTTCATCCAACACCGTCTGTAACGCAGTCAGTACGGCAGGATCGTCATAACGACCAGCCACATCCAACAACAAAGCCCGATGTCCGCCCTGCGCCAGCAAGCGCAATGCGTAAGTTGCCTGCTCGCGTGCCTCGCCCGCTGCACCCAAAGCCGGTGCAATCAGGCCGCAGGCAGCGTGTTCCGGGAAACGCGTCAACCAAGCCAAACCAAATTTGCGCAGGGATTTGTATTTGCTGACGATGCGCGCCATGGGTAGCGCCAACGCAACCGAACCCAGTTCGACGGCGTAGTAGACATCACGGCTGGGCTGCTGCATCAAGCTAGCCACCAAACCAGGTATGCCAGCGAACCCCAGCTTGGCTATCAGGTAGCCGGTATCACACCATTTATCTGCACCAGCGGCATTCCACAGCGCTAGTGCCATTTCACCCGGCAGAACCGATACCGCATGGCCTTCCCATTGATACCAATATCCCAGCTCGTGCTGTTGGTAGTCCTGCCAGCTGGCAATCAACGCAGCCGAGTCCTGATCAGTAATCGCTTGGGTCGCCTTTGCCAGTACCTGTTTGAACAGCTTGGGCTTTTGTTTCTCAGATGAGTGGTAATGCACCGTGAAACCCAGCTCATGTACCAAGGTTTCAGTGTTCTTTTGTGCTTTGGCCAACGCCGCCCGCACCCAATCGGGCAACTGCAGCGTACGATCCAACTGCTGTCGATCGCGTGCATCCAAATCTGCCAATGGCAGCGGGGACAGCGACAATGCCTTTACGACCGTCTTTTTCTTTGCCGTCAGCCAAGGCGGGTTGACCAGTACCACCGGCAGTTCATCAACGGTAGCAACTGTGGCGGGTTCTGCCAGCTTCGCCAGCATATCAGCCATGATCCGCTGTGCTCCCTCGCTCAGCCAAGGCTGAATCGACGGCCATAACTCACGGTAACCCATACATAACTGGGCGAGAAAATGTTGTGGCAGCTCCTGTGGCTCCGTCGTGGCAGCCAACCATTCCGCCAAACCAGCCATTGCAGCTGCTGGGAAGCTGGCCATGAATTGCGTCAAGTACGCCAGTCGACGCGCACTGTAGCGAGTCTCGATCTGTAACAACAAACCAACTACTTTTGGATGATTCACCTCGGTCAGCCATTCATCCAGCTGGTACCAAGCACTTGTTGTTTCCAATACGTCCAGAGCGGCCAGACCACGCTCCAGCAACACGGCAATAATGTGCTCCTGATTCTCCCAAGGGGATCTGTCCCAACGGTCCACCGGCATGGTCTTCAACAACCGGATCACATCTTCGTCAACTACTGTGGTCAATAGCCAACGGACACTCTTATGGGCATCGGGTCCAACCAATTGCCGTGCCAATTCTTCCGACAACGTCGGGTGATCCGGCAAGATCAAGCCAAACAAGGGTTGGCGGCAAGATGGAATCGCCGGCAAAACCTCACGAATACGCGCCACGCAGGCATCGTACTCAGCCTGGGATGCCACTGCCAAATGATGACGGAACCGCCATTCAGTACGCCCAAACGGTCCAGAGCTACTACCCAGCAACGTTTTAACAACAAACGACCAAAGCTGGATGCCCGGATGATCGTAATCGTCACAGTGTTCGTCGATACCCAGCTGCTCCGCAGCCAGCAATACATTCATCGCATAGGTCAATCCACGGGATGCAACCAGCCAATCCACCAAATCCTCGCCCGCATAGTCGTTGATGACAATCGTCAGCGCCAACAGCATCACATCGGATTCAAACGACCCTTCTTGCTGCGCATTGGCCAAACGCGACATGGTTTCATCAAATGCCTTCACCCAGGTTGGTGGGGCATCCTCGCGATCATGAAACACACAATTGCCGAATCGTGCCCACAAGTGCCGAAGTGTCCAGTCTACTTCCTCTGATTCACAGGGTTGAGGAAAACGCCGACTGGGCATTGCCACTTCCAACCAACCTTCCGGGATAGGCAGCGCTTCACCCTGAATCAACCAAGGCGGTCGCTTGGCTGGCTCCGGCCCGTTCGCGGTCAAAGCCTGTGATTCAGGCTGCTTGACCACAGGAGTTTGGCTTGCCGCATCTACCTCGACATAACCTTTACCGGTTTTCTCGGTAACCAGCTTGTTCATGGCCGTGGTGGCTTTGGCCTCGTCAGCAAAAGATTTGGTCTGGCTTTGGCCTTGGGTACCTATCTTGCCGTAACGAATCTGCAGCTCAGACTGCACCAGCTCGATTTCCCAGAATTTGTTTGAGTTGCCTTCAATGCATTCAAAGCGGCGCATGATGTAATCGTGATCTGTAATGTATTAGCGAAGGATGATATTGACGTATGCATAAGCTACGAAGTTAACGGATATTACTCAAGCACAGGGCAATATGCCAGTGGGAAGCATACGAAGGCGCCAAGCCATTGATCCTGACCTATATCAGATACATCCGGCCTACACCATATAACAGCCCCCAAAAAGCCGGCGGAGCCGGCTTTGACAATCAATACACCAAATCTCGCGCCTTACCCCTGAAGACATAATAGGAGTAAGCCGTGTAACACAGGATGGCTGGTAACACGATCAATGTACCCACCGCCAGTATCTTCAGTGATTCAAGTGATGCAGCCCCTTGCCAGGCAGTCATCTTGTCCACCACCAGGTACGGGAACATGCTGTAAGCCAAGCCATGAAATGCCAAGACAAAAATGCCGACCACACTGATGAAAGGTACCCATGACCAGCGATCATTCACCCGAGGCAGCTTCTTCAACAACTGGTAGGTAGCAATGAACAACACCGCAGTGATCAAAGGAATCGGCAACATCAGGAAAAATTCCGGCATGGTGAACCAACGGTCAGCCACACGTTGGCTGGCTAATGGTGTTGCCACCGAAATCAGTGCTACACCCAAACCGGCCCACTTCAAGCAGCGTTTGGCCCACAAAATGGCCTTACGCTGCAATTCACCTTCCGTTTTAAGCACCAACCAGCATGCACCAAGCAACGAATAGCCGGCGACCAGGCACACGGCAACAACAGCCGAAAAAGCAACGGCTTGCTTGGTATAGACCAAACCGGTGACATACATCCCCAACATGAAGCCCTGTGCCAAACTGGCTACCAACGAACCGAGTGAAAACAGCCTATCCCAAAGCCGCTTGTGATCGGCATGAGCCTTGGCACGAAAATCAAATGCCACGCCCCGCAAAATCAAACCAGCCAACATGACGGACACCGGTAGATATAACGCCGTGAGCACCATACCCTGGGCCATGGGAAACGCCACCAGCAATATGCCCACGCCCAGCACCAGCCAGGTTTCATTGGCATCCCAAAATGGGCCAATGGCGGAGATCATCCGGTCTTTTTCTTCAGGTGTCGCCCAGTGCATCAACACACCAACACCAAGGTCGTAGCCGTCCAGCACCACGTAGATCAGCATCGACAAGCCCATCAGGCCCAGAAACAGCAGCGGAAGAAATTCATTCAGGTTAAGCATGATGGTTTTCCTTTACTGCATGGCAGGTTGCAAAACAGGTGGTGTTTCAATGGCCGCTTTACCAGCCTTGCCTGCCAGATAGAACAGTACCCGCACATAGGCAAAACCCAAACAGAGGTACAAGCTCAGATACATGGCCAGTGACAGGCCAATATGCGCCGGTGGCACTGCTGATGCCGCCTCTGCCGTGGTCAATACCCCATAGACCAGCCAGGGCTGACGGCCGACTTCTGTCACATACCAACCCGCAATCAGCCCAACCCAACCGGCAAATGTCATGGCGACAAACGTGTGGGCCAGCCATGTCGGTAACCCCTTTTGCTGACGCCAATACCACAGTGCCGCCCACGATACCGCCAGCATCAACAACCCAACACCAACCATGATCCGGAATGCCCAGAACACCGGCCCGACAGGGGGATGCTTGCCTTCAAACGCATCCAGTCCTTTGATTTCCCCCTGCCAGTCATGGGTCAGATAAAAACTGGCCAGTTTGGGGATGGCAATTTCGTAGTGATTGGTTTTGGCCTCGCTATCCGGAATCCCAAACAACACAGCATCCACCCCCTTACTGGTCTGCCAGATGCCCTCCATGGCGGCCAACTTGGCTGGCTGATGCTTCAGCGTATTCAACCCATGTAAGTCCCCAACCACAATCTGCAGTGGAATCAGCATGGCCCCCATTACAATCCCGGTGCGTAATGCGGCCATCAAGCCTGCGGAACGGTCACCGCGCAGATAACGGAACGACGACAGCCCTGCCAACAAAAACGCTACCGTCAGCCCGGAAGCCAACAACATGTGAACGAAGCGGTATGGGAACGACGGATTCGTCAGAATTGCGCCCCAATCCGTGGCATGTGCCTGGCCATTGATCATTTCAAAGCCAACCGGTGTCTGCATCCAGGAATTCAGGATCAGAATCCAGAAAGCAGACACGGTTGTACCAATGGCCACCAAGGCGGTCGCCAAGGTATGCATGTTGTTGGATACCCGCTTCGCCCCGAACAGCATGATGCCAAGGAAAGTGGCTTCCATGAAAAAAGCCGTCAATACTTCCGCAGCCAACAAAGGCCCGGCAATATTGCCAACGGTCTGCATGAATCCAGGCCAGTTGGTACCGAACTGGAAGCTCATGGTGATGCCGGTGACCACACCTAATGCAAAGGTCAGGGCAAAGACTTTGACCCAGAATTGGTAGGCATCGCGCCAAGCTTGATTGCCGGTGCGATTACCTTGCCATTTGAAGAACAGCAGAACCCACGCCAGCGCAATGCTGATGGCAGGAAAGAGGATGTGAAACGTAATATTGGCTGCAAACTGTATTCGGGCGAGAACGACCGGGTCCATGACGAATTCCTGTAAGAATGAACTGCACCATGCCTGCCTCCTCCTGTGCCGCTTCAGCAGCAACGCGTTTATATGGATTTGCTACAGCAGACACCGTCAACTGCTTACCTTACTGGGTCTGCCTGAATCATCTTGCTAGTTATCGCCACCCTGCCCGCGCCCACCGGTGAACAGCGTGAATTTGTCCTTGAGCTCCAAGACCTTCTGTACCTTGGAACCCAGATTCATCAACTGCACCAAGGTGTCTGCTTCCAGGCGCTGTACGTCGGTAAACCAATTAGTGACTTGTTCGATCAGACCATGCATTTCCCGCATGCGCTCTTGAGCGTGGCGATCCTCGTCCGTAACCGGTGTTTCCATCAGCGCAGCCCGCAGCATCGACAAAGTCGGATCAACCTCACGCTTGCGTCGCTCTTCAGCCAGGGTGCGGAAAATTGCCCATACATCGTCAGGTGCCGAAAAGTACTCGCGTCGATCACCCGGTAAATGTTGTGGTTTGGTCAGCCGCCAACTTTCCAGTTCCTTCAGCCCCATACTGACGTTGGACCGGGAAAAACCCAAAGCCTCCGCGATTTCATCCGCATTCAACGGTCGGTTGGAAACAAACAACAGGGCGTAGATCTGGCCAACCGTGCGGTTGATCCCCCAGCGGCTACCCATTTCACCAAAATGCAGGACGAAAGATTGAATGAGTGGAGTAAGGTTCATATGTTTTGAATTTTCAATAATTACTGAAAATTTAGCACAAACTTGATTTCAATCAAAGGAAATATACGGAAATAGTGATCAAGACATGTACCTAAAGTGGCACAAGGCATTGAAATTTATTGAAGATGGTGACCAACCGCATATGACAGAAAAACAGTGCGGCTTTGATACCGCACCGTTGTACACGACTGGGTATTAACCTGTTAGCAACAATCTGCCAGGTGCCAGGATCGTTACTAGTTCTGATGAAGCACCTCGAACCGATCCTCAGCCAACATCCAGCGACCGCCTTGCTTGACCCAACGTTCCCGCGAGATATGACCACCGCCAATGTTCATCGACCAATCAGCCGACAACAACATCGTATTGACATCAGGCTGTTCAATCTTGATGTGCGTATAAGCCAGATTCCGTGCGCCCTTGCCAATCAAATCAGTCCAAAATGCTAGAATAGCCTGACGGCCAACATAGCTGCCAAAGGGTTTTGCTTCCATGGTTGCATGGTCCAGATAGGCCTCTGCACACGCACGTGCATTTCCTGCATTAAATGCGGCAATCCAGGCACGGCTGGCCTCCAGCACTTCATGCAAGGCCACTTGGAAGTCTTGGTGCTGTCCAGCAACTTGATCCGGTTGCTTGGCATACATGGGTGAAGGCAACGCCAGCACGCTCAACGCAAGAACGGTTAATGCATGTTTGATCATGAGATGAATCCTTACAGAAATGATTGTTTTCAAAAGCAGTGAACACGGCAGCCAGTCTAATTGGTGATATATTTCAGATATATATCCAATAAATTTATTAACTGTTTATGCAAAATGAACAAAAGTTGCTCGCCTTTCGGATGCTGTTGTTTCGCGAGGTCATCAAGCAGGGCAGCTTTACCGATGCAGCCTTAGCCGTGGACTTGACCAAGTCCGGAATCAGCCAGCATGTCGCCTATCTGGAAAAGCAACTGGGCACCCAACTGCTGGTACGCACAACGCGCCGCCTTAGCCTGACGGAAGCAGGCCGGCTGTTTTTGGCAAGATGCAATGAAATGGCCACATTATTGGATGTGGCATGTGACGAGGTTCAGCAGCTAAGCCAGCGGCCAAGTGGCCCGATCCGGGTAACCGCCCCACATGCACTGACATCCAGCGTGCTTATTCCCGCCATGCTGAAATTGACGGAGCAGTTTCCTGATTTGGAACCGGATATTCGGGTGGATGATGCAATTTCGGATATCGTCCGCGATGGGATTGACCTTGCGCTACGGGTTGGCGTGTTACCAGAAAGTACGCTGCGAGCACGTAAGGTAGGCGAACTGTGGGGAATACCGGTAGCCTCACCACGCTATCTGGCAACGATTCCCCTCATCCAACACATTCAGGACTTGACCAAGCACCCATTCATTGCCACCCGCTGGCAACAGTCGCAGAAGTTGCTTACCTTGCAGGATGTCAACGGGACCAGCACCACACTACCTATCCAACCCAAATTCAAAGTTGATAATGCCGTGATTGCATGTGAATTAGCCGTACAGGGTAAAGGTATTGCCATCCTGCCGAACACGCTGATACAACCCATGCTTCAACAAGGCTTACTGAGTATCGTGCTGGCAGGCGTGCAGGAAGCCAACCAGCCTATCTTTACCGTGCATAGTTATCAGGGTGATATTCCACTGGCTGTCCGATGGTTACAAACCTTTTTGCAACAACAGTTAGCCAACTGATTTTGCAGCCAGTAAGCGGGCCGCCCAATCAAGATTCAAGGCCGACAACCATTCCAACACAACGAAAACCCACTGGATAAACTATTGGTGCAACGTCCGTAACCACCAAGCAACACGGCATGTCGAACTTGATTTTCGGTAGATAGACAGCAACATTTTGATGCCGATTTGTCAGCGCAAATTACTTACCAACTGATGTTACGCACGGGCTTTGCTGTCAAAGGTCAAGTTAGCTGCTTGGGTATTGGTTGCGCCCGGCAGACGCGAGACTTTTCTTGATTAACCAAGCAAAGCCTCCAAAACAAGGCGACCCGTGCACCTTGTCCGTGTTGCGGATGCCCTGTGCTACTTGCCTGGGGCGCGGCAAAAGAAGCCCCACAAGGGGGAAAGCCAGTACTAGACGGCAAGCCGCCAAGGACTTGGCCTTTCATGTCGCTTCGCGCCACTTGAACAATTTTTGCCGTGCTCCCACCCCACACTGCGCTGCTCGGTAAGGCTAAACGGGATCGGGGCTCGTTGTGGCTGCTGAGGTTGGGGTGCCACCTACCATCATTCAGCGGTCAACGATTGATTCATCGTGCAAGACAGATGCTCCATTGTCCGATTATCAATTCTGCGCAACATCAGTTACCAAAACATTCTCTTACCGAATAGTCCATAAGCCTGATTTTGCTTGTCTATAATAACTTTACATGCGAATGAATTGATTCAAGATGGACGAGCAGCTATTGCGACATTATCTTGAAGCCACCACGTTAGGGTTCTGGCAATGGCAGCCGCACGCCAATGACTTCCAGATATCCTCCTCGTTGCAATCCTTGCTTGATCTTCCCGCAATCCATCTCCTCAGAGATTGGTTAGATTACATTCATCCCGATGACGTACCGCCATTACGTGCTGCCGTTCACCGTAGCTTGGCGCAGGGTGGTAATTTCCAATTGGAAGTGCAATTACGATTACCTGACGGAAACTACCTGAATACCTTGTGCCAGGGCATGGCTTCCCCTGATGGAACGAGCGGAAGAACGGTCATGGCCACACATGTCGACAGAGGCGAATCCCAGCGGGTGGAATCGGCACTGGAAGGAGCGTTCCGGAGAACAGCCGGGGTGATTGGCGTTGATTTCATGCGGGCACTGGTCAAGGAGCTTGCTGCGGTACTGAAGGTCAAATATGCGTTCGCATCTGAAATCATGCCAGGCAATCGAAACCGCGCCCATACTCTGGCCCTGTGCGTGGATGGCGAAATTGTCGATAACATGGAATATGACCTGTCCGGTACCCCCTGCGCCAATGTACTGCACCGAACACTGTGCCATTATCCCTGCGATATCCAACGATTGTTCCCGGAAGATGTCACGTTGGTCGACATGGCGGCGGAAAGCTATATGGGAGCCCCGGTCTTCTCCGCTGATGGTGAACCATTGGGGCTGGTTTCCGTCATTGATGTACAACCACTCTCATCCAGCCCATTAGCCAAGGCGCTGCTCAGTATTTTTGCAGCCCGTGCCGGAACTGAACTGGAACGCACCCGTTCAGAAGAACGAGTGCAACAGTTGAATCAGGAATTGGAAAATCGCGTACAACGACGCACTGAAGAGCTACAACGTGCCAACCAGGAAATTGAGGCTTTCAGCTATTCGGTATCGCACGATTTGCGTGCCCCGATTCGTCGTATTCACAATTTTGCCAATATTCTCAGTGATGACTACGCGGACCATTTGCCTTCCGAAGGCCGGGATTACCTGTCACGAATCATGCGAGCCGCAACCAACATGTCAGAACTGATCGACGCCATGTTACATCTGGCGCGATTATCTCAACAGGAAATGCGACCGACCGTTTTCGATCTGGTCAGCATGGTACGCACCATTGTCAGTCAAGGTAATCTGGGTGACAACGCCACCCAGGTCGAATTACGCTTGCCCCCACATCTTCGTGTCAAGGCAGATGCAACCTTGCTGTCGGTCGCCGTGGAAAACCTGTTGCGCAATGCCTATAAGTTTTCGGCAAAGACACCACATCCGGTTGTGGAAATCGGCATGCAAAAGCACGAAGGTGTGGTTACTTATTCTGTTCGCGACAATGGTGCCGGATTTGACATGCGCTATGCGGACAAGCTGTTCAAGACCTTTCAACGTTTACACGATGATCAGACTTTTGAAGGTACCGGCATCGGGCTGGCCGTCGTCAAGCAGGTTATTGATCGGCACGGAGGCCGAGTTTGGGCGGAAGGCGAGACAGGAAAAGGAGCAACTTTCTACTTCACACTTGGGCCAGACAATCAGATCAGCTGAATTGATACCTTTGACTATGCTTGGCAAAAAAAGCCGGGTAGGCGAACCTACCCGGTGGCCTGAAAAGTAGGGATAGTGCACTGCCGATCAAGCGAACCTGCCGGTTAAATCAGGGAGAGTTTTCCAGCAAGTCCGCCTTCACAGCAGGTCTGGCATCGTTCTAATGAACGATTCTGGTACCAGACCCGTATTCATGTACGGGCCTGGCAAATTTCAATTGCTTATCGAGCAGTTCTACACGCTGGCACGACGGGATCGTTGCTTCCGGTATCCAGGAAACCATCACTGATCCATTGACCGCTGCTCAATTTGTTCCAAAGCCGCGTCCAGCCCCATACACCTTGTACCCAGTCACCATAGCTATGGCACACAATATTGATGCGGTTGCCGTGACGTACCGTGCCAAGAATTGTTGAATTCAGGGTCGGCGCACTACGCACATTCACCGGACGATCTGCAGACGTAGATTGCACCGTCACCTGCTTGGAAGGCGTTGGTGTTGGGGTCGGTGTAGGTGTGGGAG